>JALTLI010000204.1 GCA_027005635.1 Alphaproteobacteria bacterium | reverse complement strand
TAAGACTTGTAAAATAAATTAAATAATATTATTTATATTCAAAATTATTAACAATTGAAAGTTACCCGAAAAATGAAATTTAATCACTTACTTGTAATAACAGCATTAACAGCAACTGCAACACCAGCACTAGCTAATGATTTTACAACTTTTACTAATGGTTGGAAAGGTTCAGTTGAAGCTGGAGCAGATTACGCAAATGGTAATACAAATAAAAGTAACTTTCGTTCAGCTTTAAACCTTAAGCAGGAACTTCAATACTGGGAAAATACAATTGAAGCAAAAGCTAGAATAGGTAAAACAGAAGGCGTAAGAAGTGAAGAAACATACCGTATTAAAGGTGAAACAGATTACAAATTCAGCCAAAATACTTATGTATTTGCTGAAGGTGAATATGTAAATGATCAATTTTCTGGATTTGAATATCGTATTACAGAGGCACTTGGTGCTGGTCATAAATTATATGATATAAATAACTTCCGTTTAGATATTAAAGGAAGCGTTGGTGGAAGACATACAAAAGAAGATACCTTAGCTGGCAAAAAAGAAAATGAGCTTATTTTAAAACCAGCAGCAGAGCTAAACTGGGACATCACTGATACTTTAAATTTAAATCAAAAAGCATCTTCAATAATTGGTACAGATAAAACTATTAGTCATTTTAACACTTCAATTTCTACTCATTTAATTGGAGCATTTAAATTAAAGCTAGCCTTAGATATTGAACATACCTCTAAAGTTCCTACTGGTAAAAAGAAAACAGATACTCTTACATCACTAAACTTGGTATATGATTTTTAAACTGTACGCAATTTTTTATTGCACTCCATGTTTATATGTGTATACTACCCATAAAATATAAATAATAATATTTATAAATAAAAGAGCAATTTAACGGGAATGAATAATATGACAACAATTATGTCTAATTTAGATGATAAAGTAAGAGAATCTTTAAGAGATAAAATTTTAGCTGGTAACCTTGGTGGCGGTGCTCATTTAAGTGAACTAAAAATTTCAAAAGAATTTAATGTATCCCGTACTCCTGTACGTGAAGCTTTATGCGCTTTAGCAGCAGATGGCTTAGTAGAAATGGTGCCTCACCGTGGCGCTTTTGTTAAAGAACGTACTGGTAAAACACTCGAAGATACTGCAAATATGTACGGCTACCTTATGGGTATTGCTGCACGCATTGCTACTCAAAAAGCAGGTATTGAAGCATTGATGGAACTTGAAACTGCTATTAATGGTATGAATGGTCAAGATGCTAAAAGTATTGGTCAAATTTGCCAAAGCGTAAATAGTATTATCCGTACAACAGCAGATAGTTCTGTTCTAGAAAACATGATTATTTCAACAGAAAAATTAATGGAACCAGGTACAAATGTAATGCAAGGTTCTGTTGCAGATATTTACAAAGAATACACATTTTTATTAGGTGCATTCAAACGTAGAAAAGCAGATGCGGCTGAAAAAACTATGCGCCAGATGATGGTTACAGAAACAACCGCCACTGAAACAACTGGTACTGTAAACTAAACTTAATATAGAAGATAAAGCATTTATTTAAAATGCTCCATTCCCATTTAACCAAGGGCAATACAGGAAATTCCTTATTGCTTCTTGGTTTCTTTATGTTATAGTTATACTCACTATTAAAATAAAAAAAGGATTATATCTGTGTTTGTTATTTTTGGACCATATATTATTGGTATTGGTTTACTAATATATTTTATTAGCTGGCTTTACGGGTAATAAATATTAAATTTATTCTTACAAGCCTCTTTTATGATGAATATAACCAGCAATCATAGCTATACTAAGAAATAAACTAGCACTGTAAATTAATCCGCCTGCCCCAAAATTATCTATAAATATACCATTTAATAAACTACCCAATACACTACCTAAATCATAAAATATTGTACCTATTGAAACTAAAATTATTTTATTATTATTACCTCTAAACATACTTCCTACAATTGATAAAGTTAATAACGAAACACCAAAACAAGATGCTCCCCAAATAATAATTACTGGTACTAAAATATTGTAATTACCCATACTTAAAATAATGCCACCACCAATTAAAATAGAAACCATAGATGTATATATTGTAATTTTATGAATACCAAAAATATCTATTAACCATCCAACTATATATAGTGATAAAAATCCACCAACAA
>JALTLI010000203.1 GCA_027005635.1 Alphaproteobacteria bacterium | reverse complement strand
TTATGTTTTTTAAGTACTTTAGAAAACATTTCTGATTTTTCAATAGAAGTAGTACCAATTAAAACTGGTTGCTTACGTTCATGACACTCACGGATATCCTTAATAATAGCATCATATTTTTCTTGTACTGTACGGTAAATAATATCTGATTCATCAACACGAGAAACAGGAATATTTGTAGGTACAACAACAACTTGCAAACCATAAATAGTTTCAAATTCTTCTGCTTCTGTATCAGCTGTACCAGTCATTCCTGAAAGTTTATTATACATACGGAAATAATTTTGAAAGGTTACAGATGCTAAAGTTTGGTTTTCATTTTGTATTTTTACATTTTCACGAGCTTCTAGTGCTTGGTGCAAACCTTCACCAAATCTACGCCCTGGCATCATACGCCCCGTAAATTCATCAATAATTATAACTTCGTTATCTTTTACAATGTAATCAACATCTTTTTTAAACAAAGTAGCTGCACGTAAAGCTTGATTAAGATGATGAACAAGCATCACATTTTCCATATCATATAAAAAACTATTTTCTTCTAATAGACCAATTTCACGCATAAAATCTTCTGCTACATCATTACCTTCTTCGGTTAGATTTACATTTTTAGTTTTTTCATCTTTTTCATAATGTTTATTTTCTTCCAAACGAGGGATTAAACCATTCATAGCTTTGTAAAGCTCAGTCTTATCGGCTGTTGGGCCAGAAATAATTAACGGGGTACGAGCTTCATCAATTAAAATTGAATCAACTTCATCTACTACAGCAAAATTTTGACCACGTTGAACAAGTTGATCAGTTGAAAAACACATATTATCACGCAAATGATCAAAGCCAAGCTCATTATTTGTAGCATAGGTAATATCACAATTATAATTTTCTCTGCGTTCTTCTGGGCTTAATCCATGAACAATAGATCCACAAGTCATATCTAATGCTTCAAAAACTGGGGTCATCCATTCACCATCACGTTTTGCTAAGTAATCATTAACTGTAACAACATGAACACCTTTACCTGTTAAAGCATTTAAGTAACAAGGAAGTGTCGCAACTAAAGTTTTACCTTCACCTGTTTTCATTTCAGTAATTTTACCTTGATGAAGAATTATTCCACCTAAAATTTGTACATCGTAATGACGCAAACCAAGTGTTCTACTTGATGCTTCACGGACAGCAGCAAATGCTTCTGGTAATAAATCATCTAGTTTTTCACCATTTTCTAGACGTTGTTTGAATTTTGTCGTTAAACTTTTTAAATCTTCATCTGATAAATTTTTATACTCTTCAGCATAACTATTTGTTTTATTAACTAGTGGCTGGATAGATTTTAAGTAACGATCATTACGTGAACCAAATATATTTTTAATTAGCTTTTTCATATTTCTTTTCAATTATTCCCCGTGTGGTAAGGTCGTTCCTTACCTTTATTATAAGACGTGTAAATATATAACTTATTGCACTGTTTTTCAAGGGATAAAATAAAGAATAAACTAAACAAAGTATGAAATAAAAAAAACCACCCTTGCGGGCGGTTTTTAAGTGAATCCGATTACTAAAAAGCAATCAGAGAAAAGTTAGTCAATCAGTTTGATTTCATCAGCTGATTCTTTACCTTTGCTCTCAACAATTTCGTAGCTCACTTTTTGACCGTCGTCTAGTTGACGAAGACCAGCTTTTTCTAAAGCTGTAATGTGAACGAATACGTCTTTTGAACCACCTTCTGGTGAAATAAATCCGTAACCTTTTGTTGTGTTAAACCACTTAACTGTACCTGTTGCCATTAGTAATAATCCTTAAATAACATATAATATATACAAAACTTTCCAAACTCATTCATGAAAAGCCCGATCTAAATTTTCATTTAGATGCATAATTTATCTGCTTTTTTTATATACTTGTCAACTTATTTTAATAAAAAACATTAATAATATTAAAAATTTATCTTCATATGGCAATTCAACTCAATATTTAGCCATATTATTTCAGATATTCAAATCCTCTAATACTTCTGTAATCTTTAGTAGTGATTGTTTTTTAGGTGATTTAATATCGCAAGCTTTAGCTAATTCTAGTAATCCCACACTTTTTGCAGATTCAGCTAAACTTTGTATAGCAACCTTATAATTATTACTGTTTTTATGATTGTTTCTAATAATTTTTAAAGTTTCTTCTGTATTTTTTATTATTAGCTCTATAATTTCTTTTTGAAGAGTTATATCTCCACCTGTTATTTCATTTAGCTTATTTTTATCTATGGATTTTTTTTGTTTATTACTTTTTAATAGCCATTTAGCAAGTTTAATTTCTAACCTTTCTATGGTAATTGGTTTGGTTATATAATCATTCATACCGCAAGCTAAGCTTTTATTTTTTATATCTGTAGTAGCATGAGCGGTTAAAGCAATTATTGGAATATCTGCATATTTTTTAATTTTACGGATTTCTTTTGTTGCCTCCATTCCACCCATTTGAGGCATGTTAATATCCATTATAATAAGATTAAACTTATGTTTTTTTATTGCGTCTAAAGCTTCAATACCGTTACTTACAATGGTAAAATTACAGCCTATATTTTTTAATAATTCAGATATAACTGTTTGGTTTACCACATCATCTTCTGCAACTAGAATTTTTAGATGGCTTGGTATTTTTTGTTTTATTTTTATATTTTTAGTTTTTAATTCTTTCACATAATGCTTGGTTATCATTTTTTGTGGTGGTTTATTTTTATCTGTTTTTAATACTATTGAAATAAAATCTAGTAATTCTGTATGGGTAAATGGCTTAGTAATATAACCATAATAGCCAGCATTTTGATAAAGCTTAACGTCTCCTTTTTGTCCAATAGTACTATGTAGAACCAAGCGATTATTAGGCCATTTTTCTTTTATAATTTCGCCAAAACCTATGGCATCCATGTCGGCTATTACTTTATCTATTAAAATGATATCAAATGGTGTATTTTTATTTTCAGCATTATTAATTATTTCTAGCGCCTTATTAGTATTTGATGCTTGCGTTACTTTTATTCCTGCAGATAACATAATACCTTTAAATATAGATGTATCAACTTCATCATTATTAACTATTAATACTTTTTTATTTTTTAATGAGAATGTGTCTATTTCAAATGTTTTTTCTTTTTTAGTATCAACAGGTAAAGATAAAGTAAAGTTAAAGGTAGAACCTTGCCCCTCTTTACTTTTTAAGCTCATATTACCACCCATCATTTTTACTAGCTCATAAGATATACTTAAGCCTAAACCAGTACCACCGTAGGTTGCTGTTATACCATTTTCTGCCTGTGAAAATCTTTCAAAAATAAGTTTTTGTTTACTTTTTGGAATACCTATACCGCTATCTGTTACCGAAACACCAAGTAGTATATTACCATTTTTACTAATTGAGTTCATGGTTTTAACTTTAATATCAATATTTCCACTAGCAGTAAATTTTATAGCATTTCCGATTAAATTAACCATTATTTGCCTAATACGCCCTGGGTCTCCAACTACATAACGCGGGGTATTATGATGATACTGAATAGTAAGATTAATATCTTTACGATAAGCATCAATAGAAAAAGCTTCCACAATATCATTCATCATAACTTGGATATCAAATGATATTGGTTCTAGGGTAAGCTTTCCTTCCTCAATTTTGGCAAAATCTAAAATATCATTAATTAACCACAGCAATGTTTCTGATGATTTACGCATGATATCTACATAACTATGCTGATTATCTGAAAGCTTGGTTCTGGCAAGTAAATCACTTAAACCAATAATTCCATTTAATGGAGTTCTAATTTCATGGCTCATGTTAGCAATAAAATTTTGTTTTGCTGCACTTGCTTGTTCCGCTTTTTCTTTGGCTTCTCTTAGAATTTTTTCGGTTTTTCTGAGTTCTAAAGTTTCTTCTTCTTGGCGTTTTCTTTCATGGTGACGCAAAATAATATGCAAAAATGCAAATTGACCAATACCAGTTACATATAGCAAATAAGTATGCCCAGTACCATTTAGGTACACTAATGTATAAGTTAAAATGGCTACAATTAGCCATAATACAATCTGGGTTTCTGATTTCATTTATAGCAATTTTATTATTTTATATTTGTTACTAATACCTTATAGTTTACCGCATGAATGAAAAAACTTACGATGTAATAATAATAGGTGCTGGTGGCGCTGGTTTAATGTGTGCAATCCAAGCAGCAAAAAAAGGTAATAAAGTTTGCATACTAGATAAAGCTAGAGAAGTAGGTAAAAAAATCTTAATAAGTGGTGGCGGTAGATGTAATTTTACTAATGTTAATGCTAGCGCCGAAAATTACCAATCTAACAACAAACATTTTATAAAAAGTGCGTTTAGCCAGTTTACTCCACAAGATTTTATTAACATGATAGAAACCGCAGGCATTAGTTACCATGAAAAAAAATTAGGGCAATTATTTTGCGATAAAAAAGCAATTCAAATAGTAGATATGCTTTTAAATAAATGCAAAAAATACGGGGTAGATATTCTTTTAAATCAAGAAATATCAAACATTACTAAAAATGATGATTTCACAATTATTTCCAATAAAAAAACATTTAAATCCAACAAGTTGGTTATTGCAACTGGAGGGCTTTCCATTCCTAAAATGGGGGCAACTAACTTTGGTTATAATATAGCTAAACAATTTGGTTTAAATATAGTTGAAACAAAGCCTGCTCTTGTACCATTTACTTTCAGTAGCAAAGATTTAGAACTATATACCGGTTTAAGTGGGATTTCTTTTGATGCAGTTGTATCTTGTGGAGCAAAATCCACAAAAAAATCATTCAGAGAAAACGTACTGCTAACTCACAGAGGAGTAAGCGGGCCAGCAATTTTGCAAATATCTTCATATTGGCAAGCAGGAGAAGAAATTAATATCCATATTCTACCAGATATAAATTTCCAAGAATTTTTAAAACAACAGCGCAACGAAAACCCTAAACAAGAACTAAAAACCATCCTAGCAACTCATTTACCAAAACGTATGGTAGAAAGATTTTTAGAAACAGGCATAATAACAGGGATAAAAAACCAGCCAATGAACGGTTTAAGCGATAAGAACATTCATAAAATCAATAACTTTCTAACAAATTTTAAAATAAAGCCCAACGGAACAGAAGGTTACCGAAAAGCCGAAGTTACCCTTGGCGGAGTAAATACAAACGAACTAAACGCCCAAACAATGGAAAGCAAAAAAGTAGCGGGCTTATACTTTATAGGAGAAGTAGTGGATATAACAGGTTGGCTAGGAGGCTATAACTTCCAATGGGCATGGGCAAGCGGTTTTTGTTGTGGGCGGAGTTTTTAACTTTCAAAACCATCTATTTCACACAAAAACCAAATAAAAATAACAAACCACTTGCAATGTATACAAAAAGCCATTATATAACCTATTGTAGTAACCATGAAACACCTTTTATAACATTTTAGCACTGTGATAATCTTTAATATAAAGACACAGATGATATGTTAAAGATGTGTTTCATTCTTTCTAAAACTTACTTAATAAAATCATGAAAAAGGCCTAATGCCGAAACTTTTTCATGAATTCTTATTCTTAATCGGCGAGGAAAAAAAATATGTTAGACTTAATAGTAGTATTAGCTATACTGACTCTTCTTGGGAAATCTGTTGGTATGTATGCTTTTAACAAGTATACATACAATAGAAATAAACATCATAATGATGATACTACTCCTCCACCTAGTTTTTCTAAGGGGGATTGGACGTTGGTAGTCTTTGCTATTTTGCTAAGCTTCATAAATACTCTCTGGTTCAATGCTGAACTTGGCAAGTATTATGTTACTCAAGATGTAACAGGTGTACAAACTGGGGTAACGGAAGCTGGACCTACTGTTTGTATAGGCTGTGGTTTAATCGCTTTACGTGATTATGACCGTTTGTCTACCCTTGTTCTTTCAGGAAGAAATATGGGTGAACAAGATACAAGTGGTGATACAGAGCTGGAAACAGAACAAGAGGGAAAAACAAGTACAATTATTTGGGAAGTTCCTACTGGAGCGTTTCCTCCTGCAGAATGTCGTTTTGCTGATAATGTAGTTGCCTACGTTTCAGGTACTTTTAACTTTCCTATGCCTTCAAGTAGTAAAGACTTAGTATCTTTGGGTAACCAGTTTACCAGTAAGGACGCCTTTATCAAAGGGGTAGCTCTTCCAGCAGTCCAAAATATTATCCGCGTAGCTTGTCGTATGACAACGGCACAAGATTTTTACGCAGGTAATGGTGGTATACTGGAAACAGCTATTCAAGAAATGCTATCTAAAGGTGGCAAGTATGAAGTAACTGTCAAGAAGGAGACAATTGCAGAGGTGCAAACAGATGCTAATAAAGCAGATGGTTTAAACCCTCAAATTTCTCGCCCTGATGCAGTTGTTTACAAGTCAGAACTCATTAAAGATGCAAATGGGCTTCCTGTTATTACACCTTTGAAACTTCAAGAGTTTAATATAAACCCTACAAGTTCCATTACAGATGTAACGCCTGAGCCTGGTTTTAGTCGTCGCTTAGCTAAAGCACGTGATGTTGCAGCAAAGCAGAATCTTGCAGTGCGCAACACACAATTAGCAGCAGATAATGAGTTACAGTATGAAGCTGAAGGACGTGCAAACTTAGCAAAAGAAAATGCTCGGCTGAAGCTAGAGCAAGCCAAAAAGGTTATTGCTGCTGAAACTGAGGCTAAGAAAGCTATTGAAAAGAAAGCACGTATGGAAACCGAGGCTGCACAGCGTTTGTCTGTTGCTGAAACTGACAAGGAAACTGCCCAAATACTATTGGATAAAGCAAATCTTGATGCTCAAGCCATCACTGCAATAGGTAAGGCTAAAGCTAAAGTTAAAGAGCTTAACTTCAAGGCTGACGGGGCATTAAAATTGCGTTTAGAAATGCAAAAGGAAACTGCTATTGGTGTTGCTGAAAAGCTAGCTAATGGTAATAATGCCCTTGTTCCAAATAACTTCTTCGGAGGTAGTAATGGCCAAGAAGGTGGTGAACCAGCATCTGCAATGGATACCATGACAAAAATCATGGCTGTCCGGCTTGCAAACCAACTGCCAAAAGCAGAAGGCAAGCAAAAGAATGATGCTACTAAGTAACTTCTAACCTATCAACGGAGCCCCTAACTGCAAAGTTGGGGGTATTTTTTTGCCTATTTTCAGCTATCCATACAAAAAGCTAGCTAAATAACTTATGTTTATTAACAGTTTAATAATTTTACAACTGCCCCAGTTCCGCTAGGCGGGAGAGGGTTCTGGCGAAGGCGAATTTTACAGGGCCTTCTTCGCATAATTCTTCTATGTTATCTTGCTTGTTTAGGGTTGTGGCTATTAGTGGTACGCCGTGTTCGTATAATAAATCCACCAAAATAACGAAGCGCATGGCTGCCCCTGATTTTTCTTTATCCAAATATGGAATATTTTTAATTATTATACCTTTTATTTGCTTAGATAAAATCAAATAACGCTGTCTACCAATGTAAATATCGCAGATATTTTTAAAATCTACTATTAAAACTTCATCTTTATAATGAGAAAGTGGAATAATTGTGCCAAGTAAATCAATTTCTCCTGCTTGCCATGTTGCTTTATTTTCTAGTAAACTAGTAAGGAAGCTTTGTTTTTTGCTATTATCTTTATTATTACAAATAATATTTTTTCTACGCCAATCATTTGGTGAATTCAAATTAACTTCCAGCATATTTTGCTCAATTATTTTTATAAACGGTTGAAATAATGAGCGATTATAACCATCTTGATATAAACTATCAATCTGCCAATTACTTGTAGCGCATAAAGTTACTCCACATTTAAAAAGAGCTTCTAACAATCGTCCTAATAATACAGCATCACCAATATTAGTTACATAAAACTCATCAAAACATAATAAACGCGCACTTTTTGCTATGTCACTGGCTATTTGGAGAATTATATCTGTATCATTTTTTTTGTGTGGTTCGTGCATTCTTTCATGCATCTCTTCCATAAATGGATGAAAATGCACTCTACGTTTTTCAGATACGCAAACACAATCAAAAAATAACTGCATTAACATGGATTTACCTCGTCCAACGTCTCCGCACATAAAAACACCTTGCGGGTTTTCATCATTTTCGTAGTGCCAAGCTGTAATATTATTTACAATTTTTTTATAGGCTGGTTTATTTAACTTTTTAGTAAGTTCATCAAGAATTGGCAGAATATTTTCTTGGGCTGTATCGTGTTTAAGCTCTTCATTTGTAATTTTTTGCTGATATAGCTGGCTAGGTAAAAGCATTTTATTTTTTAGTACCATTATTATTAATTTATTGAGATAATATAACACAAATAAATAATAATAAGTACAAATACAAATGAAATTTTTAGGCCATAGAGGCGTTGTAACTAATAAATCTGAATATTTTGAAAACACTATTCAATCTTTTAAATATGCCATTAAATACTCAGATGGCATTGAAACTGATGCCTGCTTAAGTTCTGATGGTGAAATATTTCTTATCCATGAAAAAACAAAAGATGCTAAATATACTATCGCCCCATATATTTGCAAAAAAAGCCAAAAAATACTTGGTGATAAACGTTTAGATATGCTCACAGCTAAACAAATAGATAAACTCAGATTAAAAAATGGTGAAAAAATACCTAAATTAATTGATACCCTAAAACTTTTTACAAACCAACCAAATAAAATTATTAATATAGAGCTTAAAAGTTATAACGTTGAAAAAGCTTTAGTTTTATTACTCAACAAGGCATTTAGTAATAAAATTATTAAACAACAACAAGTAATAATATCTTCATTTAACCATAAACAACTTGCAGATATGAAAGATATATTTCCAAATGTAAGAACTGGCGCTTTATTTGATAAGTTAGAAGCTAAAAAATCTAGTATATATCCATGGTTAAATGAAGATATAAAGTATAAAAAACCTACCATTGAAAATATAAAAGAAGTGCAAAATGATATTGATTATTTAGTTATTCCGTATATTGATATAACTAGTAATTTACTTAAAAAAATCAAAAATGTAGCGCCTAATAAAAAAGTAATTGCTTGGCAATCATCAAATGATGGTGAAGCTGATATAATAGAATTTAAAAAAGAAACCGCACAATTTATTGAAATAATAGAAGCTATTATTTTAAATAATCCAATTATAAATAATGAAGAAATATACGATATAGCAATAATAGGTGGAGGAATAAATGGCTGCGGAATTGCCAGAGATGCAAGTGCTAGAGGGCTAAAAGTTTATTTATGTGATAAAGGCGGAATTGGCGGAGAAACTTCCTGTAGTAGCACAAAACTTATTCATGGCGGTTTGCGTTATCTTGAAAATTATGATTTTAAATTGGTTCGTAAAGCCTTAAAAGAAAGAGAAAAACTAATAAAAATTGCACCCAATATAATTAGTGAGGCTCGTTTTATTTTGCCCCATCAAAAACATTTACGCCCTAAATGGATGATACAAGCTGGTGTTTGGTTATATGATGCTTTAGCATTCCCTTCCACATTTGCAAAAAGTAAGGCTGTTTCATTAAAAAATAATATTATTGGAAAGCCCTTAAAAAATAATATTACCCATGGTTTTAGTTATTCTGATGCCAGAGTTGATGATCATCGTTTAGTTATTTTAAATGCCTTAGATGCACAAAATAACGGTGCAACAATTATGCCTTACACCAAGTGCAGTAATGTTAAACAGCAAAAAGGTATTTGGCATATAACGGCTAATAAAAATACTATTAAAGCCAAAATTTTAATAAATGCAACTGGCCCATGGGCAGATAGTTTTGCAAATATGCAAAATATAAACCACAAAAAAAGAAACCTTAAACATATAAAAGGTAGTCATATAATAGTTAACAAACTTTTTGAGCATGACTCCTGTTATATATTTCAAGATAAAAACAAACGCATTGTTTTTGCTTTACCTTATGAAAACAACTTTACTTTAATCGGAACAACAGAAGAACTGGTTGATAATGTTGAGAAACCTAAATGTTCTAAAGCTGAAAGGCTTTATTTATGTGAGGTAATAAACTGTTATTTTAAAAAGCAGATTTCTATTAAAGATATAATATGGAGCTACGCCGGAATTAGACCAATAATTGATGCTAATTCAACTGATAACCGCACAGCAAGCAGAGATTACACCTTAGACATAGCCAATAATAATGGCGCAATATATTTAAATATTTGGGGTGGAAAACTTACTACTTACAGAACTTTGGCTGAAAAAGCATTAAAAATGTTGACCCCTTATAATGATAAATTAAATAATAATATAGACTGGGTAGTAAACACCCCATTAGCTGGTGGAGATATACCACCTGCAAAACTTAAACAACAACTAAAAGCTGATTATCCATTTTTAAATAATACTATAATTGAGCGCTACAGTAAATCTTACGGTACTATTTGTTATAAGTTTTTAGGTTTAGCCAAATCTGAGAAAGATTTAGGTATTAATTTTAGTAATGGTTTATTCCAAGCAGAAGTTGATTACCTAGTTAATAACGAGTGGGCAAAAACAACAGATGATATACTATGGAAAAAAACAAAACTTGGCTTAATTTTTAATAATAAACAAATAGCAAAACTTACTAAATATTTAACTAATTAAGAAAGCTTACTTCTGTTATAGAAACATCTATAATTTCTTACTTACTAATTTAAAGCAAGTTTACGAGCTTCTGCTTTACCACCACGAATAAATGGCATTGGATCAATTTTTTTATCATCTAGCAAAACTTCAAAATGTAAATGAGGCCCAGTTGAACGCCCAGTTGAACCCATTAAGCCAATAACTTCTCCTGCTTTTACTTGAGTTCCATTAGTTGTAAGTACTTTATTCATATGTCCGTAACGTGTTGAATAACCACCAGCATGTAAAATTTCTACCATTAAACCGTAGCCGTATCGGTAGCCACTAAACACAACTAAACCACCAGCAGACGCAACAATTTTAGCATTATATCCGCCAGCAATATCTACACCTGAATGCCATCTCTTTGTATGAACAAATGGATCAGTTCTCCAACCGTATTTAGAACTTTTATAAGTACGTTTATGTATTACTGGCCATGTGTATGGCTGAAGTAATTTATTCATATAATTTTCTGAAATTAAATCCATTCCAACATTGAAAACAGATTCAATATGATCAGCAGCATCATTTAATAAGCTTAATTCAAGGGTTAATTCTTGGATACTTTTTTTTACAGGAACAGCGTCCATTACAGAGGCTGAGCCTTTGCTTGTTACATTGGTATTTTTATTTTCCTGTATATGCTCGCCTAAATCTTTATCATCCATAATTTTTTCACTTATGGCATCAAAACGTTCTAATCTTGCTTGTAAAGTTCCAAGTTCTTGAGCAAAAATATTAAATTGCTGATCTTGGTATTTTTTCTCATTTTCTAATTCGGTTATTTTCTTTTTGTATTCTTTTATTTCTCCGCTAGTTATATTAATAATAGCAAGATCATCTATCTTTTTTATGTAGTTATCATAGGAGATAAATGCGCCTACTAGCGCAAAAATTAAACCAATAAAAATACTACGGATATGCAACCCGCGTGAAGCGCTTGTTTCAGTTAGTGCAATAGATACAAAAACACGATGTTTCCATAACTTTGCAAGTATATTATTAGTCATTTTTATTAACTTATTCTTAATTAGAATTGTTTTTCTATATAACTATATGTTAGCTATAAAGTCAATATTAACCCCTGTTATATATAAAATCTTTATATTAATTCTTGCTTTTTTACAACAGATACTACAAAATCACTAAACATATAATACAACCAATAAAAAAAGGCTTTTTATAAATCATGAAAAAAACATTATTCTCTGCAATTATTTCTGCAATGTTGCTACCAACTATTAGTTTTTCTGCAACAATTGCCACTGTAAACGGTGTTAAAGTTGATGATAAACTTATTCAACAAAGTTTATCTCAAATACCTGCTGAAATACTTAAAGTTCGTAAAGATGAGATTATAAAATCTCTTACTGATAAATTAGTAGAACAAGAAATTTTAAAACAAGCAGCAGTAAAAGCTAAAATTCAGCAAAGTGATGAATATAAAGAGCAGTTAAAATCAATCAAAACAACACTTGCTGCCAATTTATTAATTAAAAAAATTGTTGCAGACGCTGTAAATGAAAAAACTATCAAACAAGCATTTGAAGATAACAAAGCAAGTTTTGCATCACCAGCAGTTAAAGCAAGACACATACTAGTTAAAACTGAAAAAGAAGCTAAAGATATTATAAAACAGCTAAATAAAGGTGCCGATTTTATAAAATTAGCAAAAGAAAAATCAGTAGGTCCTAGCGCTAAAAACGGTGGTGATTTAGGTTGGTTCACTGAAAAAGACATGGTTAAACCATTTGCAGATGTTGCTTTTACACTTGCTAAAAACAATTACAGTAAAACTCCTGTAAAAACTCAATTTGGTTGGCATGTTATTTTAGTAACTGATAAAAACCCTAAAAAAACACCAGAGTTTAATTTAGTTAAAGGGCAAATTGCTCAACAACTACAAGAAAAAACTGTTACTGAATACTTAACAAAACTTAAATCAGAGGCCAAAGTTGAGTACACAAAATAAACTAAAAAAACTAATTGTACTAGCAGTTACTATACTTGTAACTGCTTGTGCAACTACGTCTACCCCACCTGTTTCTAAGCAAATTGTTGCCCCTAAACATAAATTTGTTTTGGCTATTAAATCACAAGATAAACAGCTAACAGCAGGGCTTATTCAATTTTTAAATACTCCGTTTGTTAATATATATCCTAATTATAAAAGAGGCGGTTATATTCTTGAATTAAATAAAAAAGCTAATACTGCAACACTTTTAGGTAAGCCTCAACTTTTTGGTATGTTACATAAAGAAACACGTCCAACCTCATTTATTACCAGCTATAAACTGCGTACATTTACAGGTAAAACACTTATAAGTGGAGAAATTATAACAGTTGGTGATGATCATACTGTAATTACACCAAGTTTAATCCATAGTAGCAAGCTTACACCAGCAATTATTACTGATATAGCCAAGCAAATACAACCAATACTGGAACAAAATTTATACCCAAGAAAGTGGCAAGCAATTGTTATTCGTAAGCATGATTACCGCCATGTAGTTATCCAAGCCACAGCAAAAGAAAATGTTAGAATTGGTGAAAAATTTAGCGCATCTAACGGGGCATTACTGCAAGCTGTAATGTTTGATGATACTACAGGTTTAGCAATTTTAAGAGTAATGGACGGCCTATTACCACCTGTTGGTTCTAGGCTTGAATTACTTGTTTCTAGCACAAATAAAGCATAAAAAAAGAGGCTATATAAATAGCCTCTGGTTAATTAACCGATATTGAAACGTATAGCCATTTTACTAGCTATACCATTATTTAATGCTAACCACTTTGCTTCATCACCTAACCAATTTTCACCCTGATTACGAATTTGGGCTAAGGTCTCCTTGTTATTAATTGGTATAAATAAATGAGCATATTTTTTAAAAACTTGTAAATACTCATCTAATAATACACCATTTTTATAGTAGTTATCTGGAAATAGCTGTTGTAACTGACCATCTTCAAAAACCCAACCAAAACAGGACATATCCGAAGGATATTCTTGCTTTAACTTTAATAACTCACCATTGTAAAGTTGTTGAGCTTTTATACAAGTTTTTGTAGTAGCAATATATTTCCTACCAAACTTATTCATAGAAACTCTAAAGTTACCATCTTTTTCAGATATTCCAATGTTACCATTATTATCCATAAATTTTGCTATATTAGTGGAAGTAATATTTTCATATCTAAAATCAAACTTTGAATTAAAACAATAAAAAGATTGTTTAATAGAGCTAATACCAGTATACAACTTAACAACTAAAGTTGATAATGCACACAAAGTTTTTTTTCCATTATTACCAATCATAGTTGCCTTAACAGAAAAGGCATATGTACCATGTTTAACAGATCCAGAATCAAATGCACACCAGTTATACTTAGGTAGAACTTTTTTATCAGGGTTATCAGAAAGCCATAATTCTTTAGGAATAACAAAAGCATAACCTTTAAATTGGTTACTTTTTATTCCGCCTAAAATAACCGCATAAAAATCATCTCTCCATTCAAAAAACTCAATTTCATCAGTAGAACTAGAGCATTCAACAGGAACTGTTTGGATTAAACCTTTATTACTTGCCAATTTAATTTCCTCTTCAGAAACCGGCATATTATGTTTTTCCAAAGCAATTAACTCATCTTTTTTCCTTTGAATTGCAGATGAACCTTCATTTATCATCAATCCTAAATTTTTTATCAACATCACTGTCTCCAATAAAAGTTAGTCGCAAAACGCGATAGATAAAGTCACACTCTTAATGTATACCAAAATTATTTATATGATACAAGGAGATATTCCCAATATAGTACTAACTCTTATTTTCCTGAATTTCTGCAAGTTTAGCTTCAATTTCACTCCAACGATTGTATAAATCATCAACTCTTTGTTGAGCTTTACCTAATTCTTCGCAGTAGTTTGTAAAATCTTCTGGTTGAGCTACAGCATCAACTGGATTATTTTGCATATCTGCAAGCTTGGTTTCGGCATTTAAAATTGCTTCTTCCATGCTATCCCATTCTCGCTGTTCGTTATAACTTAGCTTGGTTATTTTTTTGATTTGTGTTTTTTTGGGGGTAATATCTTTTTTTATTGCAGATACATCTACCTGCTTTTTATTAAGCGTATTATTACGATTTTTCCACTGATTATAAGATGAAAAAGTAGTAACACCCCCTGCCCCATCTAAAGCAAGTAGCACAGTTGATACTCTATCAAGTAGCTCTCTATCATGGGTAACAAATATTAATGCCCCCGGAAAATCCATCAAACTTTCTTCTAAAACTTCAATAGATTCAATATCTAAATCATTAGTCGGTTCATCTAAAAGCAAAATATCTGCAGTTTGTAACATTAAACGACCCATAATAACCCGCGCTCTTTCACCTCCGCTTAAGGCAGATATTGGTGATTTTAATTGATCATTTTTAAACTTAAGTTTACGCGCCCATGTACTAATATGGAGCTCTTTACCTCGGTAAATAACCGTATCACTTCCAGTTAAAGAAAGAGCCTCGCCTAAAGTTTGGTTTTCATCCACAATTTGACGATTTTGGTTAAAATGTAAAATTTTACAGCCAGTTGTAATATTTATACTGCCACTATCTGGCTCAATTTCACCAGCTATCATTTTCATAATAGTAGTTTTACCAACTCCGTTATTACCAAGTAAACCTATACGCATATTCGGAGTTATGGTTAAATCCAGCCCTGTAGTAATAACTTTTTCGCCAAAACTTTTGCACACACTATGAAGTGTTGCTAACCTTTTGGTTTTTCTATCAGTTGTTTCAAAATCAATTAAAACCTTTTTAGGTTTTGCAGTTTGGGTGCGCAATTTAGAAACTTCATTTTTTATACTTTCAGCTTCCTGCAACCTAGCTTTTTGTTTAGTACCGCGGGCTTTTACGCCACTTTTCACCCATTTTTGTTCGTTACGGCTTTTATTAGATAGGCTTTCAAAACGTGAGCGTTCACCATTAATAAATAATTCTCTCCGCTCTAAAAATTCATTATATGGACATTCAAAAGTTAGTAAGCCACCGTCATAAATTTCATTAAGTTCCATAACTTTGTTGGTGGTATTTTCTAAAAATAATCTATCATGACTAACTAAAACATAAGCAAACGGTGCTTTTTTTAAAAAATCTTCAAGCCATTCAATACCTGCAATATCTAGATGGTTGGTTGGCTCATCTAACAGCATTATTTCAGGTTCTCTGGCAATTTGCCTAGCAATTGAAAGTCTTTTTAACCAGCCACCAGAAAGTTCACTAACTTTTTGTTCCATATCCACAAAACCAATTTTACTTAATGCAATAATTGCTTGAGTTTCCTTGGTACTAGCATCTAATGCATCATCTTTACTAGCTTCTAACGCTGCTTGTAGTATAGTTAAATTAGCAGGTATTTCCTCAACTTGTGGCAAATAAACTAAATGATTTCCATTTTTGCAAGTAACAGTGCCATCATCTTGCTCAATTATGCCTGCAAGTATTCTTAATAAGGTAGATTTTCCGCTACCATTTGGCCCAATTAAGCCAATATGTTCCTTTGAATGAATATGAAAACTAATCCCAGAAAATAAATTTCTTGTCCCAATAGATTTTTCTAAGTTATCACATGAAAGAATTGCCATTTAAACCTCAACCAAATAACTAGAGTTTTTAGAAGGAACTTCTCCAACATAATTAGTTGTCATAAATTCTGATACAGCATCTAAATCATCATTATATTTTCTTAATGCTACTTCAATTTTAGCTAATGCTGATGGAAGAGTCATAAATAAAGGAATAATTTTTTTACTTTGCATTTTTGTGCCAGATGGATAAAAAGATTTAGCTGCATCACCATTAACAGGATTTACTACAAATGCAGGGATATTTTTTTTAGCAGAAGCTTCAGCAACAACATTAATTATATCATCGTAAGCTGTGCTTGCTCCGTAAGAATACAGTATAACTGCCTTCACGTTCTCATCCATAATTTGTCTTGCTACCATTTGAGGATTAAGACCAAGGGTAGATTTAACAACTAAAGTATGTGAAAAATCTCCTTGCCAAATTTCTGGCTCAAATTTTACATTACGTTTTTCTTTTAAATATTTTGATAGCCTAATAGGGTAATGTAACTTATCAAATTTAGTTATATATTTATGCAAAGGAGAATTAAACGCATTTATATTTTCATCATCTACTTTTACTGCACCATTTGCCTGTACTGCCTTGTTGCCCATAACTATTACAATTTCTGCCATATTGTTATTATGCAGTGCTTCTAAAGTTAAAAGAGAATTTCTTAAATTAGTTTCTGCATCGTTCATAATATCCTGAATTGGTTTTTGCGAGCCTGTGTATACTGTAGAAAATGGCAAACCTCTACCAGTCATAAGTGACATAGCAGAGCCTGAATAAGCCATAGTATCTGTTCCATGAACAACTAAAAATCCAATAAATGGTACCTTAATATTTTCATATATGTAAATCATAGAAATTGCTAATTCTCTAGTATGAGAGTAATCCATTTGTGAGCTATCAATACAAAAAGCATCAAAACTTTTAACTAAAAATTTATCCTTAAGTTCACGGCTGGAATGTTTAAGAATATTTTCAAAATTAAGATCCGGAATACGAATACCGTTTTCTGTTTTCATAGAAATAGTACCACCAGAACCAATTGCAATTACTAATTTACGCTTTTTTATATCTGCATCGGTTAAGGAATTTATTTCTTTTACTAAATTTTTAACATTATCTGGGTTTATTTTTTTTAGTTTTGATAAATCAGCAGGATTAGATAAAAAACCTTGTTTAATATCATTTAGCATTAGTTTTTCCTATTTTATATTTAAACAAAATTACTATAACAGCCAACAGTGTCATCTCGGAAGCAATTTTTACCCAATCTTTGATTGGTTGTAAAAATTGGAACAGTTCTAAGATTCTGGGATGACACACGCCTACATTGGCTTTCAACTATTCTAGAAGCTCAGTATTATCATATACTTCCTGAGCATTTGCCCATTGTACTTCAGCATTTTCTAAATCTTTTGTTATTTTAGCATAGTCTTCTTGAATAAGCTTCATTTTACCAGCGTCACCGTAAACTTCGGAGTTTTCCATCATATTTTCCAGCTCTTTTTTATCATTATCTAGTTTTTCAACTAGTTTTTCGGCAGATTTTATATCTTTATATAGGCTAGCAAATGCCTGACGTTTTTTTGCTTCTAGTTTACGTTTTTCTTTTTTGGATAAGCCCTTTTTCTTGCCTGAAGTTGCAACTTTTTCGGCTTTTTCTTCTTTAGCAGATTGTCTTTTATCAGCTATAACTAATTGACGATAGCTATCTAAATCACCATCATAATGATTAACTTCTCCATCTTTAACTAGCCATAATTGATCTGCAACTCTTTCTAACATGCTTGGGTCATGACTAACAATTACAACTGCTCCTTCATAAGCATTTAATGCCTGAACAAGTGCTTCTCTTGCCCCAATATCTAGGTGGTTTGTTGGCTCATCTAACAGTAATAAGTGCGGAGCATCATGGCTCATGAGAGCAAATAACAGGCGTGATTTTTCACCACCACTTAAATCAGATATTTTATTATCTGATAGCTCTTTACCAAAACCAAACATACCAAGTTTTCCACGTATTTTATGCTCTGGTTCACCTTTCATGTATTCATACATCACCTCATAAGGTGTTGAATTAATATCCATTTCCTCTGCTTGGTGCTGAGAGAAATAACCAATTCGTAGTTTAGGTGCTTTGTAAACATCACCTTTCATAGCCTTAAGCCTACCAGCTATAAGTTTAATTAAAGTGGATTTACCATTACCATTTGAACCAAGTAAGGCAATTCTATCATCCATATCAATACGTTCATCAACATTTTTTAAAACTGGATTACCTTCTTCGTAACCGATATCAATTTTATCCATAGAAAAAACTGGTGGTGACATTTTTTCTGGCTGAGGAAAAATAAATGCCCGTGCTTGTTCCGCAATAACAGCATCAACAATATCCATTTTTTCCAACGCTTTCATACGGCTTTGTGCTTGTTTTGCTTTACTTGCTTTGGCTTTAAATCTATCAACAAATTCCTGCATACTAGCCCGTTGAGCCTGTTGCTTTTCATGGAGTTTTTGTTGATGATGCATACGTTCTGCGCGTTCCCGTTCAAAAGTATCGTAGTTACCTGTGTATGAAGTTAGCTTTTTCTTTTCTACATGAAGAATATGATCCACACATTTATTAAGTAAATCTCTATCATGAGAAATAAGTAGCAACATGTTAGGATAATTAATTAAATAGTTCTCAAGCCAGATAATAGCCTCTAAATCTAGGTGGTTTGTTGGCTCATCTAGCATTAAAATTTCTGGTTCTTGAAAAAGTACAGAAGCAAGAGCAACTCGCATACGCCAACCACCACTAAATGATGAAATTGGGTCGTTTAACTGTTCATCTTTAAAGCCTAAACCAGCAAGAATTGCCGATGCTTTTGCTGGCGCTGCGTAGGCATCAATATCATTTAATCTTGTGAAAATTTCTGCAATTTTATATGGATCAGTTTCAGTTTCACTTTGTTTTAATAGCTCGGTACGCTCTTCATCGGCTGCCAGTACTATATCTAAAAGTGTTGTATCATCATCTGGCATATCTTGCCTTACAAAACCAATACGTGCTTTTGTGCTACGATCAATAGTTCCGCTATCTGCTTGCAGTTTACCAGTTATTAAATTAAATAAAGTTGATTTACCAGCACCATTTTCGCCAATAATACCAGTCTTCCATCCATCCATTAGCGTTGCATTTGCCTCATCAAAAATGGTGCGACCTGCTATTAGATAGGTAAGTTCAGAAATTGTAATCATAAGTACTTAATACTAGAAAAACTACTAATAAAGCAAAGAAAATCTTTCAAAATAGTTATATTTTGCAATAATTTTAATTATTTTGTAACTTTCGACTAGTTATATGCGAAAATAATATAAATTAATAAAGGATATAATATTGTGAACCGTAGGTTTTTTTTAGCTTCAGCAACCGCATTTACCATTGCCAGTTTAATAGGAAATAAAGTTAATGCCATGGAAAAAATTATTCAAAAATTAAGCTTATCTGATGCACAATGGCAAAAAAAACTAACACCAGAGCAATATAATATTTTACGAGATGAAGGCACAGAACCTAGCCGTTCTAGCGCCTTAAATAATGAAAAAAGAAAGGGTATTTTTCATTGTGCAGGCTGTGAACTAGAACTGTTTAGTTCAGAAAATAAATATGAAAGCGGTACAGGTTGGCCTAGCTTTTGGCAACCAATTAGTAAAAATGCAATTGAAACAAAAACAGATTTTAAAATGGTTTGGCCAAGAACTGAATATCATTGCGCCCGTTGTGGTGGTCATCAAGGGCATGTATTTAATGATGGCCCGAAACCTACTGGAAAACGTTATTGTAATAATGGCTTGGCATTAATTTTTAAGCCCACAAATAAAAAGGATACATAAAATGAGTAAATTATTAAGTTTAATAAGTTTATTTTTAATAATTGGAGGAACATCAATGGCTAATGAAAAAATAAATGATAATATAGAAACAGCTATTTTTGCTGGTGGCTGTTTTTGGTGTGTAGAATCTGACTTTGATAAAGTTAATGGCGTAATATCAACTACCTCTGGTTATACTGGAGGGAATATTGATAACCCAACATACAAACAAGTTTCAGCTGGAGGCACTGGACATGTTGAAGCTGTTCAAATAAAATTTGATAATACAAAAGTATCTTACGAAGAATTATTAAACAAATTTTGGCATACCACAGATCCTACCGTTAAAAATCGTCAATTTTGCGATGTTGGAGACCAATATAGAAATGAAATTTTTTATTATTCCGAAACTCAAAAAACATTAGCAGAAAAGACAAAATCTGATTTACCATTTAATAAAGTTTATACAAAAATAACTAAAGCAAGCAAGTTTTACCCAGCTGAAGATTATCATCAAAATTATTACACTAAAAACCCTATCCGTTACAAATACTACCGCTATACTTGTGGACGCGATGCAAGGGTTAAGGAATTGTGGAAAGATAAATAAGAAAGCCCTGCGAACAGGGCTTTTTTATTCTTTAATTAAGGAACTATTTAGTGCCCCAATTATCCATACCAGTAAATTTGATATTTGATTTTGTAGAAACTTCAGCTACTTTAGCTTTTGGAGCTGGTGTTTTTACTACTTTTTTAGTTGTTTTATCACTCATTATAGCCATTGGCTTAGCTACATCACTGTTAACAGATGCTACTACATTTGTATCTAATCCAACATTTTCAACAACATCACCAGTATTCATTAATACTTCATATACAGAAAAATCTGCTGCATACATAGCATCAATTAATGATGTACGAGCATTAAATAATTCAACTTCCGTATCTAGTAAATCAAGTAAAGTACGCTGTCCAATACCAAATTGAGTTTTGTAAGCCGTACGAGTAGCTTCAGCTGCTTTTACATGAGCTTTAAGTGGTTTTAAACGACGGTGAGTAGCTTCAAATGATGCCCATGCTTTTTGAACATTTTCACGTACCAATCTTCTATCTTGCTCTAAACCTTGACGAGCCTGAGAAGTTAGTGCTTCACGTTCACGCTTACGGGCTAAATCTGCACCACCACGGTATAAATTATAACTTACACGCATCATAGCTAGTGCATCATTGTTAGCACCTTTTAAGCCGTCTAAGTTTTGGTTACGACTTGCAGAAACTTCTAAGTCCACACGAGGATACATAGCAGATTTCGCATTACGTTTTGCCTGAATTGCAGCATCAACATCATATTGAGCAGAATGAATTGCAGGGTTATTAGACATTGCACGTGCCAATGCATCTTTTTGAGAAGCAGGCATAGCGGAATTAGGTACTTTAGGCTTGCTTAATGTTTTAGGTTCATGACCTACAGCTTCAACGTAATCAGCTATTGCTGTATCTAAGTCTCCGATATTACTAATGTAATTTGCATTAGCTAAATAAACCCTACCTTCAGCCTGACGAACATCAGCCATATTACCACGGCCACCTTTTGAACGAGATTTTACTTGTTTAAGGTAATCTTTGTGTGCTTTTAGGTTATCTTTAGCTAACCTTACTAAATCTTGATTTTTAAGAACATTAAGGTATGCATCTATCACACGTAAAGTAATTTCATTTTGAACATCTTTTACATTATTAGCAGCAGATTTAATACGATTTTCCTGTTGTGAAACTTCTGATGAAGTTGAAAATCCATCAAATAACATTTGATTTACTCTTAAGCTAGATTCATTACGCCAAAATGTTGTACTTCCCTTTTCACCATCGTGACGGTTGGCACTAGTTCTTGTTGTATTATTGTTACTTTTTTCACTACCAGTTGCTACAGTAAAATCAATTGTTGGCAAGTAACCTGCTACTGCTACACGACGTTCTTGCTTTATTGCTGATTTGTTATTTTGCGCCCCAACTACTTCTGGGTGAGTTTTAATTGCATGACTTACAGCTTCTGTAAGTGTTTCTGCATTAGCTGATACTGCACCTAAAGAAATGCTACTTGCTAGTGCTAATAAATACAAATTTCTTGATTTCATTTTTAGTCCTTTGCTTTTAGCCTTATTGGGCTTCCCCCATAGACTTATTAATTACTATTTAATAAATATACCCCATATATGGGTAGTTATAAATGATTTTCAAGTAGTTACCTAGAAAATAATTTATTTATTGTGGTTAAAAAGTCTCATAAATATTAAAAAGGTATACATTATGCGGGTAGTCAGGCACAAAAAAAAGGCAGGTTATAAAGCCTGCCTTTTATCTATAGTTTATAAAAACTACATAGCTCTGCGTAATTGCTTACGAGAGTTAGCATCTAGACCAACTTTACGTAAACGCATATTTTCAGGTGTAATTTCTACCATTTCATCTGCCTGAATATAAGTCAATGCATCTTCTAAAGTCATCATTTTTTTAGGGGTAAGCTTAACAGCATCATCTTTACCAGATGCACGCACATTAGTTAATTGCTTACCTTTTACAGGGTTAACTTCTAAATCATCAGGTTTAGCATTTTCACCAATGATCATACCGTCATAAACTTTAACACCGGCATCAATAAATAAAACACCACGGTTTTCTAGTGCAAATAATGAATATGCAGTTGTTTCACCAGCTACCATGCTTACAAGTACACCGTTACGACGAGTACTTTGTGATGAACTTTTAATCGGAGCATATTCTTTAAATTGACGCGCCAAAATACCTGAGCCTTTACAATCTGTCATAAATTCACTTCTATAACCAATCATACCACGGGTAGGAGCATCAAAAACCATACGAGTTCTTCCGCTACCATCTGCATTCATGTTAGTAAGTTCAGCTTTACGCAAACCCATTTTTTCCATTACTACACCGCTGTATTCATCATCTACATCAATAACAACTTCTTCAAAAGGCTCTAATTTTTCACCATTTTCTTCTTTAAAGATAACTTGAGGTCCGCCAATAGAAAGTTCAAAACCTTCGCGACGCATAGTTTCAATTAACACTGCTAATTGAAGCTCTCCTCTACCTTTAACTTGAAATGTTTCTGCTGTTGTACCTTGTTCAATACGTAAACCAACATTAACTTCAGCTTCTGCATCTAACCTTGTACCAATTTCACGGCTAGTAAGTTTTTTACCTTCAGTACCAGCAAGAGGGCTATTATTTACCCCAAATGTCATGGTTAAAGTTGGTGGATCAACTGGCATAGCATCTAGTGGAGTATTAATACTCATATCACAAATAGTATGAGAAACGAAAGCTTCACCTAAACCAGCAATAGCAACAATATCACCAGCAAAAGCTTCTTCAACTGGCTGACGTTGCAACCCACGGAAAGCTAATATTTTACTAATTCTACCTTTTTCTAGTTCTTTACCATCTATATCTAGAACTTTTACAGGGTCATTAACTTTAAGTTTACCCGTATGGATACGACCTGTAATAATACGCCCTAGGAATGGATCTTTTTCAATAGTAACAGCAAGCATAGAAAACGGTGAAGAAACATCACTTTTTGGTGCAGGCACATGTTTAGTTACTAAATCTAATAGTGCTTTACAATCAGTTGTTGGGTTGTTGTAATCTTCTGCTACCCAGCCATCTCTACCAACAGCATAAAGAATTGGAAAATCTAACTGTTCAGATGTTGCACCTAAAGCATCAAATAAATCAAACACTTCGTCAACAACTTCTTCAGGTCTGGCATCACCTCTATCAATTTTATTAACAACTAAAATAGGGCGTAAACCTAATTTTAAAGCTTTTGAAAGAACAAATTTTGTTTGTGGCATAGGACCTTCTGCTGCATCAACAAGAAGTACAACACCATCTACCATACCAAGTACACGTTCAACCTCTGCACCAAAATCGGCGTGCCCAGGGGTATCTACAACGTTCAACAAATGACCGTCATGCTCTACGGCAGTATTTTTTGCAAGAATTGTAATTCCGCGTTCTCTTTCAATATCACCGCTATCCATGGCACGTTCGTCCATTTTTTCGTGGGCTTTAACAGCGTCTGATTGCTTCAACAAGGCGTCCACAAGCGTGGTCTTACCATGGTCAACGTGCGCAATAATTGCTATATTGCGAATGTTCTCTGATGTATATTTTGTATTCATGTTTTGGTTTTTAACGGATTTTACTATAATAAGCAACGACTAATATATTTTTTTTAAATAAAGTCAGTAAATTTTATTGATATCTTTGTATTAAGATACATAATATACTAGAACAATGATAACAAATAAGGCTTTAACTTATGTCTGAAAAAGAACGCGATTTATTTATTCTTACCCCAAGAGAAAAAGCAGGAATGCTTCCTTTAATGAAACACCTAGCACCAGAAAAAATTGAAGGTGTTAAGGAAATTGTTATAAACAAACCACAAGAAGTTGTATATGAAATGTTTGATGGAACATGGAAATACATACAAGACAAAGAGCTTGATTTACAAAAACTTATGGATATAACCCGCTTTATATGTGAAAAAAATAAAATTAAGTTTGATTTTGCTAATCCTGTTATTTCTTGCAAAATCCCTGGTGGGCACCGTACTCAAATTGTTGCTGGAACTCAAAATAGCATGAAGTTTTCTATGGCTATTCGTTTAAAACAGGATAGACAATTTAGCATAGATGATTTTAAAATCCCCGAAGAAGATAAAATAGCCATTAAAGAGGCAGTAAAAAATCAAAAAACTATTCTTATTTCTGGTGGTACAGGTTCAGGTAAAACAAGTTTCATGAATGCTGTTATGAAATATATACCAGATGATGACCGCCTTATAACCCTAGAAGATGTTAGGGAATTAGTAGTAACTCAACCAAACTGGGTGGCATTTTTATTTTCTGAAGATAAACACGGTAAAAATAACGTTAATGAACTTTTAAATGCCTGTTTACGTATGCGTCCAGATAGGATTATTTTAGGTGAGATACGTAAAGAAAATGCATTTACTTTTTGTTCTGCTATTAACACTGGTCATGCTGGTAGTATGGCTACTATTCACGCTAATGATCCACGATCTGCAATTGATGCGGTAATTAACAGAGTTATGTTAAACGGTGATACAACAGAAAGCGCCATTGCTGTTTTACGCAGGCAATTAGTTAATGATATTTTTGGAGTTGTTCAACTAGATAGAACCAAAGATGGTATTGTTGGTTATTTCACTCAATTAAAAGAGGAAGATGCCGATAGACGCGCACCACGTACACCTCCGCCAGTTGTTCCTCATCAAGAAGTTGGTTAAGAAAAATCACTATAAATAGATAAATATATTTTTTTATTGCAATTATTCTAAATAATTTGTATACATCAAGTGTAGACCTAACTTTCCTTAACTATAAGGATATTTCTTTTTATTATAACAACTTCCAGAGGTAAAAAACTATGCTTGAATTAATTCCTGCATTTGATAAAACTAAACATGAGCTTGTTGGTGAGTTTACTGGGGCGCATGAGAGTAATGCCCATAAAACGGATAAGAATGATGAAAACTCTCATATCATTCGACGATTTATTGGCTATGCAAAAAATGATGCAATGCGCCAAGCAAAAGCCGCCGGAGCTGTTTTTTACACAATAGTTTGCCACAGCCATACTTTTTATTCAGATCATGCAATTCATGTTTCTGCTGCCTATACTATTTTGGCTTATAAAGCCAAATAACCCTGCAAAACTTATAAAAGCCACACTTATTTAAGTGTGGCTTTTAATAAATTAAAACACTAAAACAAAGGTGAATAATATGAGTGATACCAAAACATTTAAAGTAATGCTGCGTGAATTCCACACAACAAAGAGCTCAACAATGAGTTTGAATGTATACCGTGATATTGGTGAAGAAGAACGGGATAAATTATTCCAATCAGCTCAAAAAGATGCAGTAATGCAAGCAATGGAAGCTGGTTTTAATAACTTTGAAACTGCTGGGTATTCGGTAATCATTGTACCACTTATTCAAACAGTTGAAATAACAGTTATTTATACTGTAAGAGGTATAAATTAAATGATAAAAAAATAAAAATCCACACTTATTTAAGTGTGGATTTTTATTGTATGGCGATTTATAGTACTTTTTCTAAACTGCAATACTGTTTACATCTTGCTCAGGAATAGTAGCACTACCCTCTTCCAAACTAGGTATATTAGAAGCAGAGCGAACAAACATACCATTTCCCATATATTTATTGCTCATATTTTGTCCATCAATAACTGCATCGTTACCAATTAAATCTAAATCTTGTTTAGTTATATTTATATTTTGTTCTTTGGCAACTTCTATTGCTCTATCTGTTTTTGCTTGAGCGTACATATCCAGCTTATTCATTTCTGCGATTTTTAAATATTCATCTGGGTTAGCAGATTTTTTCAATGTTTGATATAATTTACCATATTCTTTTCCCAAAGCTTCTGCCTTGGTATCACTATTTAAATCATCATTAAGCATAATTTTTTGTGTACTATAAGCATAATCACTAATTGAACTACCTATACCATGATTATTATCAACCAATGTATTAAGAACTTCTCTACTAACTTCTGTTTGCTCAGAATTCAAAGCCTTTTCTGCTCTATTCATACGTGAAGTTGTAATAGATGCCTGCAAATAACTATTTTCATCCATATTAGATGATACATTATTACCGTATCTATCTATTTGTTCTTGCTCAAAATCTTTATGGAACTGGTTTATATCAAACTCAGTATCTGAATATTCTGAAAATAATTTGCTTGCTGTCATAATATTTTACTCAATTATTGATTACTATTAACTATATATGGTTAAACATACTAATTTACAACCAATAAAAACTGACAAAATTAATCCATTACACCAACAAGTGACAGTTTAATACTTAGAGAGTCTTATATAGCGATTTCTTACAAAAAAAACCACTCTTGCGAGTGGTTTTTTAACTTTGAAAGTTAGATGAAAAGGAATGAGATTAAGATTTATAAGAGACAAAATTTGTGAAACTCGGATATACTTCCTTAGAAAGGAGGTGATCCAGGCGCAGGTTCCCCTACGCCTACCTTGTTATGACTTCGTCCCAGTCGCTGCTCTTACTGTGGTTGGCTGCCTCCTTGCGGTTAGCTCACCAGCTTCGAGTAAAAACAACTCCCATGACGTGACAGGCGGTGTGTACAAGACCCGGGAACGTATTCACCGTGGCATGCTGATCCACGATTACTAGCGATTCCAACTTCATGCAGTCGAGTTGCAGACTGCAATCTGAACTGAGGTAGTTTTTAGGGATTTGCTCCACGTTGCCGTATTGCTTCCCTCTGTATCTACCATTGTAGCACGTTTGTAGCCCTGGGCGTAAGGGCCATGATGACTTGACGTCGTCCCCACCTTCCTCCAGGTTATCCCTGGCAGTTTTTCTAGAGTGCCCAGCCGAACTGATGGCAACTAAAAATGAGGGTTGCGCTCGTTGCGGGACTTAACCCAACATCTCACGACACGAGCTGACGACAGCCATGCAACACCTGTACACCATCCAGCCGAACTGACTCTTCCTTTTCGGGAAGATATGATGGGTATGTCAAGCCCAGGTAAGGTTCTTCGCGTATCTTCGAATTAAACAACATGCTCCACCGCTTGTGCGGGTCCCCGTCAATTCCTTTGAGTTTTAACCTTGCGGCCGTACTCCCCAGGCGGGGTGCTTAATGCGTTAGCTTAGCCACTGAATCCTTAGGACCCAACAGCTAGCACCCATCGTTTACGGCGTGGACTACCAGGGTATCTAATCCTGTTTGCTCCCCACGCTTTCGACCCTGAGCGTCAGTAATTGTCCAGACAGTCGCCTTCGCCACTGATGTTCCTACCAATATCTACGAATTTCACCTCTACACTGGTAATTCCACTATCCTCTCCAATACTCTAGTCTACCAGTTTTAAGTGCAGTTCCTGGGTTGAGCCCAGGGATTTCACACCTAACTTGATAGACCGCCTGCGGTCGCTTTACGCCCAGTAAATCCGAACAACGTTTGCCCCCTCCGTATTACCGCGGCTGCTGGCACGGAGTTAGCCGGGACTTCTTCTATAGGTACCGTCATTATCTTCCCTATTGAAAGTGCTTTACAACCCTAGGGCCTTCATCACACACGTGGCATTGCTGCGTCAGGCTTTCGCCCATTGCGCAATATTCCTCACTGCTGCCTCCCGTAGGAGTCTGGACCGTGTCTCAGTTCCAGTGTGGCTGATCATCCTCTCAAACCAGCTACTGATCGTCGCCTTGGTAGGCTTTTACCCCACCAACTAGCTAATCAGGCATGGACTCATCTTACACCGCCGAAGCTTTCCCAATATGGCGTATGCGGTATTAGCTACTATTTCTAATAGTTATTCCCCAGTGTAAGGTAGATTTCCATGTGTTACTCACCCGTCCGCCACTCATATAAATATGCGTACGACTTGCATGTGTTAAGCATGCCACCAACGTTCGTTCTGAGCCAGGATCAAACTCTCAAATTTAAATGTGCTTCTATAAAGGCGAAGCCTAGCCTAAATTTGACAAGTCGATCCGTGATTTACTTAAACATTTGTTATATAAATAACAAGCATTTTACTAAATACTTAGCATCACAAGGCCAAATCTCATCGTAATAATGAAATAATTTAAACTAACTACCGAAGTAATTAGGATACATAAATTATTTCTAACGAGAGTTTTGGCTTTATAAAAAAAGAAATTAAAATTAATTAATAATTTATAAGTGACGCACGAATCGACCTGTCATATGTAATAAAGTCAGTCATCCGAGCTTCACAAATTTCTCTCTTATAAAAGTTTAATTAAAATAAATTAATTAAACGTCTTAAAATCTCATTCCTATTTCATTTTCAAAGAGCGGCGTTCCTAGCTTTAAAGTTACCTTTTCAAGTATCTGCGCTAGCAACAAAACGGAATATATGCAAAACAAGGGGAAGTGTCAACAGCTAATTTTAATAAAAATGTTTTTTTTATTGTTTTATTTTTCTAAGTGTTATTTTTCAAGTACTTATGCTAATAAAAAAGTTTGTGTTTTAATTATAAATATTTAATTAAATTGCTATACACACTAAAAAAGGCCTTACTTTATATGTAAGACCTTCCGCTAAAACACTAAATAACCAATTATTCTTTTAATAAAACAACCTCTCTAACTTTATAGGTTAATATAATACTAGAAAATATTAAACTCAGAATATTCCAAAGTTGCACCCAAACATTATTTATAGCAATGCCAAATAACAACCAAAAAGAAATCCCAATGCAAAATATAATATACATTTTTAAAGATATTGCTTGGGTATCTTTTGTTCTAATAACTTGGATTACTTGAGGGACAAGCCCATAAGTTGTTAGCAAGCCTGCAAAAAAGCCAAGCAATGATATAGTATCCTGATCAGTAATTTCTCCTTTTAGTAATGATAAAAAAGATGGTACAAGATCTAAAAATGCATTTTGTAATGCTGTGAAAAAATTTATAATAATGTCCATAAGCTCTCCAGAGCTAAAAAGGTAAGAAAAGTTGCCCTATATAAAGAAGCGTAATACACTATATATAACAGTTAAATTTTTTTTACAAATGATAATATTTTTTTATGGAAAAACATAAAAATTAGTGTATAGTGCCGAGAAGTTACATTTATAGTAAATTAACTTAACAACTTTACGGTTAAGAGATTTATAAATTAATAGGATTTGATTTTATAACCCGCAGTCATAGTGGTCTATTTCAAGGGGTATGAAATTAAATACTACTAATTTTAAACGAGAAAACGTAAAAGTGTTAAGTTAAATTGCTATACAT
>JALTLI010000202.1 GCA_027005635.1 Alphaproteobacteria bacterium | reverse complement strand
CCAGTTGCTGAAAATGATATTCAATTAACTGTAGAAGCTGCTCAAAAAATTGATAAAAAACTTGGTTTATATGATTTTGTTGAAGATGATATTCCGCAGTTTGATTTTGGTCGTGTTGCTGCGCAGGCTGCTAAACAGGTTATTTTCCAAAAAGTACGTGATGTTGAACGTAAAAAAGAATTTGGTGAATATGAAAACCGTGTAGGTGAAATTGTTAGTGGTATTGTAAAACGTACAGATTACAAGGGTATCCAAGTTGATTTAGGTGGTGCAGAAGCATTTTTACCCCGTGAAGAAATTATCCCCCGTGAATCTTACCGTCAAAATGACCGTATTCGTGCATATATATATAAAGTACAAGGTGAAGCTCGCGGGCCACAAATTATGCTTAGTCGTACTCACCCTCAGTTTCTTGTGGAATTATTCAAGGAAGAAGTTCCTGAAATTGGTTCTGGTGTTATTGAAATTATTGGCTGTGCCAGAGAAGCTGGTGCAAGAGCAAAAATAGCAGTTAAATCATACGATAACAACCTAGATCCAGTTGGTGCTTGTGTTGGTATTCGTGGTACTCGTGTAAAAGAAATAACTAATGAGCTTCAAGGTGAAAGAATTGATATTATTGAGTGGAAAGCAGACCCTGCTATGTACTTAGTACAAGCACTTTCTCCGGCTGAAGTTTCTAAAATTGTTATAGATGAAACAGAAAATCGCATTGAGGTTGTTGTTCCTGAAGATAAGCTTTCATTAGCTATTGGTCGTAGAGGTCAAAATGTTCGTTTAGCTTCTATTTTAACTGGTTGGGATATCGATATTATGTCTGAACAAGAAGAAAATGATAAACGAGTAAATGAATACGACGCAATTTCTCAAGAGTTTATTAAACGTTTAGATATTGATGAAACTTTAACACGTTTACTTATTTCTGAAGGTTTTACCAGTGTTGATGATTTAGTATCTGTTTCACTAGAAGAATTTAGTGCAATTGAAGGCTTAGATGAAGCTATTGCAACTGAATTACAACGCAGAGCCAAAGTTTCTGTTGATGAATACACCAAAGAATACACTAAATTAGGTGTAGAAAAAGACTTATTAGAAATGGAAGGTATGAATTCAAACATTTTAATGGCTGTTGCAAAAGAAGGTATTAAAACTCTTGATGCTTTTGGAGAGCTTGCTAGTGATGAATTATTAGAATTATTACCAGAAGGTACATTAACTTCAAAACAGGCAGATAATATGATTATGACTGCACGTAAAGGTTGGTTTGATGATGAAGAAACTAATATGGTTTCTGAAGATGAAACAGAGCAACAAATAAGTGAAAAATTAGCTATTAAAGCCCAAACAACAGCAAAAGAATTTACTGATAGATTAGGCAAAGATGTAGATAGCAAAGCAATTGATGCAGTTATTGCTAAAGGTTTTTATACAGTTGAAGATTTAATGTATGTTGGCTTAACAGGCTTAACTGATATTGATGGCTTAGATGAAAAAATAGCTACAGACATTAAAGAAAAAGCTAAAGCAACCGTTGAAGCCTATAACAAAGAATGTGAAAAACTAGGCGCAGAAAAAGATTTAATTGAGCTAGATGGTATGAAATCTGGCATATTAATGGCTATTGTAAAAAATGGCATTAAAACATTAGATGATTTTGCTGAATTAGCAACTGATGAACTGCTAGAAATGCTTCCTGAGGAAACTATTTCTAAGAAAAAAGCAGAAACAATGATTATGAATGCACGTAAGCATTGGTTTGATGAAGAAGGTGAAATGCTTGTTACAACAGCATCAACTGAAACAGCAACAGCAGCAGCTAAATAACGCCATAAAAAAGAAAAGAGGTCAATATGACATCAAAAGATAACAAACCAACAGGTACATTAGGCATAAGTAGCGGTACATTGGGTGTGGCATCTAATGCTGGATCTTCTCGATCTTCTGGAGTTGCAGTAGAAGTTCGTAAAAGACGTACTTTTTCTAGCAATACTACAAGTGAGCATGTTGTTCCTAAGAATGATGAAGAAGCTAGACGTTTAGCAGCCTTAGAAAAAGCAAAGGCAAATTCTGCCAAGGAAAAAGCAGAAAGAGAAGAAGAAAGAAAGCTTGCCGAATCTTTGGCTTCTAGCCGTAAAAAAGAAATGCAAATACGTAAACAAAAAGAAGAAATAGAATCCAAAGAAGCTAAACAAAAAGCTGAAGAAGAAAAAGCAAAGCTTGAAAGAATAGAAGCAGAAAAAATAGTTGCATCTCAAGTTGCTGCTACTTCACCTGCTAAAGATGATAGCCATAGTTCTAGAGGATCTAAAAGTACTTTAAGTGTAGATAAACGCAAATCTGGCAAGCCAACAAATAAAAATAAAAGGCCTGGGCGTAACGCTTATATGGAAGGCTTAGAGCAACGTTATAGAACTATGGGTTCTGCTGCATCACGTAACAAACGCAATAAAAATAAATTTTCTGCACCTGTAGCTGATGTTGAAAAAGTTTTTCATGAAGTAGAAATCCCTGAATTTATTACTGTTCAAGAATTAGCTATTAAGATGGCTGAAAAATCTGGTGATGTAGTAAAAAGCCTTATGATGATGGGGCAAATGGTAACTGTTACCCAGATGATAGATCAAGAAACAGCAGCTTTAGTTGTAGAAGAGCTTGGGCATACCTACAAACTTAAATCTGCCAATGAGATTGAAGAAAGCCTTGTTGAAGCAGATGAAGATGAAAGCTTATTACAAGAACGTCCACCAATTGTTACAGTTATGGGGCATGTCGATCATGGTAAAACTTCTTTACTTGATGCTTTGCGCAAAACTAAAGTTACAGATGGTGAAGCTGGTGGAATTACTCAACACATTGGTGCTTACCAAATTGTAGCTAAATCTGGTAAAAAAATAACATTCCTAGATACTCCTGGACATGAAGCATTTACTGCTATGCGTTCTCGTGGGGCTTCGGTAACTGATATTGTAGTTTTAGTTGTAGCTGCTGATGATAGTATTATGCCTCAAACAGTGGAAGCAATAGATCATTCACGTGCTGCCGGCGTACCAATTGTTGTTGCTATTAACAAAATTGATAAGCCAGAAGCAGATGTTAACAAGGTTAAACAAGATTTACTTAGCCATGATTTAATCCCTGAAGATTTTGGTGGTGATATAGTTTGTGTTCCTGTTAGTGCTAAATCTGGTGAAGGTTTACATGATTTAGAAGATATGATTTTACTCCAAGCAGATATGCTTGATCTTAAAGCTAATCCACATCGTCAAGTTGATGGTGCTGTGGTTGAGTCTCGTTTAGATAAAGGTCGTGGACCAATTGCATCTGTTATTATTCAACGAGGTACTTTAAAAATTGGTGATATTGTTGTTGCTGGTTGTCAGTGGGGTAAAGTAAGAGCAATGCTTGATGATACAGGAAAAAGTATTAAAGAGGCTATACCAGCATTACCTGTAGAGATTTTAGGTTTGCAAGGTGTACCAGAAGCTGGTGAATCATTTATTCAAGTTGAAGATGAACGTAAAGCCCGTGAAGTTACATCTCACCGTATGCAAATTAAACGTGAAAAAGAAATGGCTAGAAGCCGTAAACGTGTTTCACTAGATTCATTTATGTCTCGTATTGAAGAAAAAGATTTAAAAGAATTAAATATTATTGTTAAAGGTGATGTACAAGGTTCTGTTGAAGCGATTGCGGATTCATTAAATAAATTAGCAACAGAAGAAGTTCAAGTTCGCGCTGTTCATAGTGCTGTTGGTATTGTTACTGAAAGTGATGTAATGCTTGCTCAAACATCTGATGCATTAATTATAGGCTTTAATGTGCGTGCAAACCCACAAGCACGTACAGCAGCAGAAAAAGAAGGCGTTGAAATTCGTTATTATAGTGTAATATATGATTTAGTTGATGATATTAAAGCTGCTATGAGTGGATTACTTTCACCTGAACTTAAAGAAAAAATTACTGGTCAGTTAGAAATCCGTGAAATATTCAAAATTAATAAAATGAAAATTTGTGGTTGTTTAGTAACTGATGGTATTCTTAAACGTCATGGTAAAGCCCGTGTTATCCGTGATGGTATTGTTATCCATGATGGTGAAATTGATACCTTACGTCGTTTTAAAGATGATGTTAAAGAGGTTTCTGAAGGTTTTGAATGTGGTTTAACACTTGCTAAATTTGATGATTTACACGCGGGCGATATTGTTGAAGCTTACGAAATTGAAGAAACCTCAAGAACAATTGATGATCTTAAGAAGCTTGCAGAAAAATCAGCCGATGAAAATGAAGCATAAGTTTAATGAAAAAAATGTCTCAGCGCCAAATACGTGTAGCAGAAGTTGTAAGGCAATCTGTTGCTGGTGCATTGGGGCAAAAACAAACTCATAATCCCCTCATTGATGGTATCATTACTGTTAGTGAGGTTTGGATTAGCCCAGATTTACGCCATGCTAAAGTTTATTTTGGTTGTTTAACAAGCTTATCTGAATATTCATATAAAGATGTAGAAAAAGCCTTAAATGAAGAAAGTTGGGCTTTTCAAAAAGAAATTGCATCAAAAGGAACTTCTAAATATTCCCCTAAACTGCGTTTTATTTATGATGATTCTATTGAAAAAGCAGAAAAAATTGACGCATCTATTAAAAAAGTATCATCAGAGTTTTAATCTTCATCTGCATACTGAGGTGGTACAAACTTAAATAATTCTTTATCTAATTTTTCACCTTCTTCTATATTATTAAAAACTACTATTGTAGTATCACCAAAATTATCCTTAGATGCTATTTGATTAAGCTGAATTTTGCCGTTTGGCTTTTTAAGCATTATAAAAGTTATTTCCTGAATATTATCCTCGTTAGGTTTTAGAGTTATTTCTAGAATATTATCTTTTTCTACCTGCTTTGTTACCTTTAGCCCTTTTATATTAAAGCTAACTTTATTTTTAGTAAAAATGCTAGCAAATCCAGAATTTACTGGTATTTGGGTTACTTGTTCATTTTCTTCATCGTAAAAATAAGCTCCAGTACCAGTAGAAACAATTTTTTGTTTATAAGGGTAATTATACTGCCATAAAAATTGACGCGGGCGGTTTATATAAAATTTGCCTTCACTAACACCACCAATATTAACAGTGAATTGACGAAAATCTGCTTCAAATGTTGTCATATTATTAAAATATGCCTCTATTTTTTCTAGTGGAGAAGCATTAACATTGCTAGATACAATAATAAAAATGGATATTAATATTAAAAACCTTTTCAAAACTTAACTATCCCTTTATATTATAAAACTACTCTAACTAATAGAAAGTAACAAATTGAACAAAAAAATCCTACCAAATAATTTTAAACAGCAACTAAAAAGCTCTATTAAGTTTTCACTTATATTCTTTATTTTTGTTTCAATTTTAGCTGTTTGTTATGATGTTTTTAAGGAAGATCTTGATCCATTTTTAAATAAATATGCACCTATGGTTACCAGTGTTTTAAAAGCAGGGAAACAAGATTTTGAAAAAAGTATGGAAGTAAAAAAGTAATTATGCCAAACAAATTAACAGGCCCATATTTTTTACCTCACAACAATAAAATTGATAAAGCTTTTATTTTTTTGCATGGTTATGGTTCTAATGGTGAAGATTTAATATCTCTTGCTCCTCAGTTTGAAGAAAAAAGCACAGGCTATTTCTCACCAAATGCGCCAGCTAAAACCAATATGGGAATAGGTTATGAGTGGTTTAGTGATAACAACGGAACATTTATAGATAAAGCTGGTATGGAAGTAAGCTTGCGTCTGCTAGAAAATTATTTGGCCGATATTCACACAAAATACAATATTCCGTATAATAAAATGATGCTTGTAGGGTTTTCTCAAGGAACAATGATGAGCTTATATTCTGCTCCGCGTTTAAAACACGCAGTAGCTGGTGTAATTGGTTTTTCTGGCAGATTAATGTGGAATGAAGAGCTTAAAGGTGAAAAATACCATAAACCTCCAATTATTCTTATTCATGGTGAAGCTGATGATGTTTTACCGTACGATAATTCCATAACAGCAGGAAAAGAACTAGAAGAGGCTGGTTTTAAAGTTGAGGTTCATATTATTCCTAATTTGCCTCATGGTATAGATGAAAACGGTCTTAATTTTGCTAAAAAATGGCTGAAAGATAAATTTTAAGATTTGAGATACTTGACTTACTATAAGTCAGTGTATACACTAACAACTACAGAAGTACTTTTCTTTTTCTCACACCATACACCGAGGTGAATATTATGAAACAAGCAAAAACTAGAACTATATTTATAGTAGCTTTTATAATTACTATTTTATTTTATTTAATCGTCCCTAAAAATTTGTACCAAGATGAATTGAATTTCATCACTGCTAGTGCCAAATGTGATATTGAAGGCATTAAAAATGGTATAAACAAAGGCCTGCAAAATTATATGGTAGAAAGTAATGATTACCAGTGGTCAATTGCGATGGTTACTTATTCTAATGGCTGTAAAGATGGCACAAATTTATTAATTGATGCTAAAAATGCAAATATTAGTTACGTTTCTTCTGATGGAATGTCTTTATTATTGCTAAGTATACTAAATAATGATTGGGATACTTTTGATAAACTAATGGATAAAAAAGTAAATATTAATACAACAGGAAAATATGGAACTCCACTGGAGTTTGCTCAACACTTAAGAAGTAAAAGCAGGTTATATAAAATAATGGATAGATATGATTATATGATCTTTGAACTTAAAAGAGCTGGTAAAAACAACAGCTAGAGACAAACAATAAAAAACCTGCATAATGCAGGTTTTTTATTGTTAGCGAATAATTTTTTGTAAAAATATCTTTTCATCTAAAATTGTAACGCCTAAGCTTTCGGCTTTTTTTAGCTTACTTCCTGCGGCTTCACCAGCTATTATAAAATCAGTTTTAGCTGAAACACTGCTAGAAACTTTACCGCCTAGTTCTTGAATTCTGGCTTTTGCTTCTGCTCTGCTCATTTTTTGTAATGTTCCTGTTAATACTACTGTTTTGCCAGTAAATATACTTTCTATTTTATTGGGCTTATATTCGGCAATATTTACCCCTTCTGCAATTAATTCTTTAATCATTTGTTGGTTATGTGGTTCTATAAAAAATTGTTCTAAGTTGCTCATAATTTTGTGACCTATACCATCAATATTAGCGATTTCTTGCGGGTTTTCATTAATTACTTGTTGCAGTGTTACTAAGTTGGAATATTTTTCTGCAAGAAGTATAGCAACTTGTTCACCAACCATGTGTATTCCTAATGAACCAATAAACCTAGGTAGGCTAATATTTTTAGAGCTTTCAATAGATATTAATAATTTATCAATGGATTTTTCACCGTAACCATCAAGAGTTTTTAATTCATTACTTTTGTTTTTAAGCCTGAAAATATCTACTATATTTTTTATAAAGCCTTTTTTTAAAAATGCTTTAACTTGTTTTTCTCCCATGCCATCAATATCAAAACATTTTTTACTTACAAAATGAGTAAGCCTTGCTTCTATTTGAGCTGCACAATTTAAATGGTTAATACATCTGTAAGCTGCTTCTCCTTCACTGCGAACCAAATTGCTACCACAGGCAGGGCATGTAGTAGGGAAAATATATTTTGTGCTGTTTTTAGGTCTTTTAGCAATAACTGAGCTTTGTACTTTGGGGATAACTTCACCAGCTCTTTCAATAAAAACTGTATCACCCTCTCTTATATCTCTATCTTTTATATAGTCTTCATTGTGTAAAGTGGCGTTAGATACCATAACCCCACCAACATTAACAGGTTTTAGCCGTGCAACAGGGGTTATTACTCCTGTTCTGCCAACTTGGATATCTATTTTTTCTAGTATTGTAGTAACTTGTTGAGCAGGAAACTTATGCGCAATTGCCCAACGGGGAGATTTTGCAATAAACCCTAAACGTTTTTGTAAAGAAATATCATTTACTTTATATACAATTCCATCAATGGCAAAGCCCCAGTTTTGTCTTTCATTTGTTACTTTTTCGTACCATGAAATCATATCATTTAATTTTGTAAAAGTTTTAGTATAAGGGATATCAACAAAGCCCCAATTTTTAATATTTTTTAATTCGTCTGTATGATATTTAAATTCAGAACTGCACTCACCAATAGCATAAGCAAAAAACTTTAATGGGCGCTTAGCTGTAATAGTGCTATCTAGCTGACGCAAAGAACCAGCGGCAGCATTACGCGGATTAGCAAAAACTTTTAAACCATTTTTAGCTTGTTCATTATTTAAATTTTCAAAATCTAAATTAGCTATATAAACTTCACCTCTCACATCAACAATATATGGGATATTTTCACCTTTTAGTTTGTGAGGAATATTTTTTATGGTTTTAACATTTATGGTTATATCTTCACCTTTTTTACCGTCTCCTCTGGTTAAGGCTTGGATTAAAACCCCTTGTTTGTAAGTTAAAGAACAAGAAAGACCATCAATTTTAGGCTCTGCAACAATTTCTGGCATTTCAGAAAGTGTTAAAAATTTACAAATTCTATCTATAAAATCAGCTACATTTTTTTCAGAAAAAGCATTGCCTAATGAAAGCATTGGCACTGTATGTTCAATAGTATTAAAACCTTTTTGCGGAGCATTGCCAACTTTTTGGGTTGGTGAATTAGGGTTTGCGAGTAACGGAAACTCATTTTCAAGTTTTTGTAATTCACAAATAAGGTTATCATATTCACTATCAGATATTTCTGGGTTATCATCTGTATGATACAGCTTATTATGCCGATTAATTTCTTCGGCAAGTAAATCCATTTTTTGTTCTATGCTTTGTTCTTTTTTCACAAGTTATTTATAACTTAAATAGGCAAAAAAATATACTATATAGTAATGGGATATGTTAAAATATTTCTATGGAAATAATAATTTTAGCCGCAGGAAAATGTAGAGATAAAGCAATACTAGATCTTATATC
>JALTLI010000201.1 GCA_027005635.1 Alphaproteobacteria bacterium | reverse complement strand
TGAACGATTCATCGCCTTGCACATAATATAGGAAAGTATCGCACCAGAAGATCCAATTAATGCGCCAGTAATAATTAAAACATAGTTATTCAAAGTGAAACCAGTAGCAACCGCCGCCCAGCCAGAATAACTATTAAGCATTGAAACAACCACCGGCATATCTGCGCCACCAATAGGGATAATAATAGTTATACCCAAAATAAAAGCTAATATAATCATTAATGCAAATATAGTTAAATCACCTGTTTGTGAAAATAAAATACCGCTAGTAATCATAACTATAAATAAAACTAAATTAACTAGATGTTGTCCTTTAAAAACAACAGGAGCAGAACGAAATATCCCCTGTAATTTACCAAAAGCAATAATAGAACCACTAAATGTAATTGCGCCTATCCATGCTCCCATAAAAATTTCAAACATTGTAGTACCAGAAAGCCCCATACCAGCAGAAGATAAAAACATTCCAACCGCAATTAAAACAGCAGCCATACCAACAAAACTATGAAAAATAGCAACAAGCTGAGGCATTGCAGTCATTTTAATTTTTAAAGCAATAGGGATACCAATAGCTCCACCAATAAACATACCAGCAATAATTAATTTTATATTTTTAATTTCTGGCTGTTGGAATGTTACTAAAATTGCAATAAACATACCTAGCATTGCAAACATATTCCCACGTCTCGCTGTAGCAGGTGATGCTAAACCCTTTAAACCAAGAATAAATAATACCCCAGCAATAAGGTAAAAAATCGCAAATGTATTTGGGTTCCAAAATTGTTGTATCATTATTTTTCACCTTCTTGAGTAGTTACTTTTTTAGGTGCTTTCTTTTTGAACATAGCAAGCATACGATAAGTAATAGCAAAACCACCAAAAATATTAATTGATGCTAAAACAATAGCAACAAAGCCAAACCATGGTGCTATTTCTATTAGGTGATACATGTTTTCTGTAATTGTAGTATTATTTTTTAAGTTGACCATAACAGCTGTGTAATCTACATCTAGCGCTGCAATGCTCATGGCTGCAACAACAACAATTCCGCTAATAGCATTAGTTACCGCCATTAAAGGAGTATGCAAAGCAGGTGTAACACCCCAAACAACAAAGTAGCCAATAAAACAAGCTAAAACAAAAACAATAACCGAAACAACAAATACAGAAAGCATAAGCTTACCCTTTCATTAAAAATATAACACCAATGAAAATAGATAAAGCACCAATAGCTTTATTTACAGTCATTTCTTCACCAAAAAACAAAATACTTATAGTAACAATAAAAGCCATACTAGCAACACTAATAATTGGCCCAACAACCCCTACAGGAGCCCCCTTATCAAAGGCTAAAAGATAACTTAAATTAACCACAGTAAAACAAACACCAATAACAAGTGAAGTAATTACACCATTAGTTGATAATTCCCCAATAAGAGCTATATCTTTTTTATAATAATGAATACCTGTAACTAAAGTTAATATAATAGCCGATGCAACAGTTGCAATAGTTATAGATAAAAATGGTTCAGAGTTGCTACCAGAAATTTTAGTTGCAACATTATAAGCTGTTAAACCTACTGCTCCAGAAACTATATACCACATCCAAAATTGCATTTTATTATCCTCTAACCTTGCCATCTAATGAAACTAAACTGCCAGCAATTATATCATCTTCTAAATTAAAATTAATACTGCCATCTTCTTTAAGTAGTAAGTTAAGCAAGTTAGTTAAGTTCTTGGAATAAAACAAAGATGCGTCTTCTGCAACCAATGAAGGATAATTAGTTATACCAACTAAGGTAACGCCATCAATTGTAATAATTTCATCTTCTTTTGTTAACGGGCAATTACCACCACTAGACGCAGCCATATCAATAATCACACTACCGCTTTTCATATTTTTAACAGTTTTTTCAGTAAGCAAAACAGGTGCTTTTTTACCTGGTATTTGTGCAGTTGTAATTACAATATCTGCTTTTGCAAGAATTTTTTGCAGTTCTTGTTGTTGTTTTTTCTTACCTTCTGTAGAAAGCTCTTTGGCGTAGCCACCTTCTCCACTTGCATCTTCACCAACATCAATTTTTATTGCTTTAGCACCTAAAGACTCAATCTGTTCAGCAACTTCTGGGCGGATATCAAAAGCTTCCACCTGAGAGCCCAAACGCCTAGCCGTAGCAATAGCCTGTAACCCTGCAACACCTACACCAAGTATAATAACTTTTGCTGGTTTAG
>JALTLI010000200.1 GCA_027005635.1 Alphaproteobacteria bacterium | reverse complement strand
ATATAAAACGAATTTAACATAATATACATTATGCGAAAACCAATTGTAGTTATTCAGGTTTAATAACTAACACCTTTTTAACAACAACTTTATCTTCTTTTTTTTCTACTTTTTTAGATTCTTCAATTTCATTTTTAATAGTATTACGTAAATCTCTACTAGCGTCTCCATTAAACAAATAAATAAAGTTTTCAGTTAGTTGCTTGTAAAATGGATGTGTATTTTTATTAAAAGTTTTAACAATATAGTGTAATGTATCACGTATTAATTCAGGCTTGTTCCAGTTATCGTGTTGCTGATTACTACCAGATGAACTAGCTGTATTTATAAAAATACTATCACCTGTTACTAGTGTTTTACCTTCTTTATTGGTTTCTGGAGCAACTTCTGGAATAAGAGGATTATTTGTAGGTGGAGAATATTCATCATTATCTTTTACAGGAATAATAAATTCACTACCACTGGCTAATAACCATCTTTCTTCTGGTATTTCCTTAATGAATTTTAAGTATGTTTCTTTGTAAGAATCCAGTGTAATTTCTGAACGCAAAAGAATATACATATCATATTTTTTACATAAATCTAATATTTCAATACTATTTATAGGTGCTGTGTAAATTATAGGAATATCTATTTTAAAATCTAATTCTGTAAATAATTTTATTAAAATATCATCTGCTTTTTCTGATGTAATAAATAATGGCAATTGATATTCCATAGCTATTTGAATATGCTTTATAAGCATATCTTTTTGTTTTTCAATTGTATGCGGAGAATAATGCATATCTAAGCCAGCAACACCAACTGCAATAATTCCTGGTGTATCTTCTATGGCTATTCTTAATTTTTCTTCATCAAATTTATTAACGTATCTACCAGCAAAAGCTGTGGCACCTAAAATTAAACTAGTTTCACTTAATAGATCTTGGTAATAATTTTCAGTAGATTCAGCTAAATCAAATTGAACAATAGCAATTGTTTTTTGCTTACCTGTACTTTTAGAGCTATAAAACTCCCCTGCTCTATTTTTCATTGTAGATAAACCACCATCGGAAGGTTTGAAAAATGCATCTGCTAATGCAGGGTGTAAAAAGCTAGGTTTTGTTTCTTCATCAGGGTATTCTTCGTATATATTAACACTTTTTTCTAGCTCTTTAAATACTTGTTCTGTTGTATAGCTTTTGGCTGTTTTAGGTTTTAATGATTTAGCATATTCACGTAACAGCTTACTTTTCTTGCGGTTTCTCTTTTCTTTTTTATCTTCATTATCACTGCCTTCACCATCATCCTCTTCGTCATCAAATAAATATTCTTCTGCAAGTTTTTTTAATTCATCATCTTCTATTTGATCCAATAATTGTTTGGCTAAATCTTCATCTTCCATGGCGGCATCAATAATATTACTAATATCTGCATCACTAATATTTATATCACCTTTAATATCTGCAACTTTTAAACTTTTAGTTGCTTCATCAGTGCTTTCAAAATTAGCATCATTTCCACCTTTGTATCCACCGCCAGAACCTTCATCACCAGGTCTATCTAAAACAATAGTAATTCCATTTTCAGTATCACCATCATCACTAGAGTTATTATTTTTACTTTCAGCTTCGGCTAACTTACTTTCAAGTTCTTCACCTAAACCAGCTGGAATTGGTGAATGAGTATTTCTAGAAAATGGAGCATCTATTTCTCCAGCAGAAAACCCCATAACTTTATTTTTAGAGCTATCATCTTTTTCAAATGATATATTAATACCAGATTTAGCATCTTTTTTATTTATTTTTATATTTAATGTAATATTTTCATCGTCAGCATCATCATTATTTACTTTAACTTTAAAGCTACCATCTTTACCTGTTGAAACTTCTACACTATCTTTAGCATCACTATCAATGCTTACATCTTTTCCATTTTTAGCAGATTTATCTAGTTTAGTTCCTTTATCACCTTTGCCACTACCAGTTCTGCCAGAACCATTTCCATCTTTTCCAGAACCTTCACCATCAGAAGATTTTCCTCCGCCAAAAATTCCACCTCCACCAAATAGTCCACTTCCTCCACCAGCACTTCCAGCGCCAGCTCCAGCAATTGGGGTAAATCCTTTACTTTTGCCACCAGCACCAGCTTTGTTTTTTTCTGTAGCTAATCCTTTGTTACTACTACCTGGCAATCCGCCTTTTTTTGTTTTTTTAGCTGAACTTTGAGTCATGGCAGAGCGCAACTTAGGAGACTTACA
>JALTLI010000199.1 GCA_027005635.1 Alphaproteobacteria bacterium | reverse complement strand
CAAACCTTGCGCCTAAACCTGTTACTCCTACAAGTAAAACCGATACAAGAGTTAAACTTATCAACAGTTCTAATAATGTAAATCCTGCATTTTTTATCACAGTATTTTACCTCTTGCGACTGTTCCGTTAAATATTAGCTGTTTTTTTATATTATCTAAACCCAAAGAGAAAGCCTCAGTTGTGCCATTAGGCATTATAACTATTGATGATTTTTCTTTTTCTCCAGTTGTTGTTTTTAGTAAATAGCTAGTAAATTCTTGTTGCTGTAATACAGGATATTTACCTTTTTTATTTTTTAGTGTTGCTAGCGCAGTTATTTTACCTGCTGTATCAAAACGCAAAACCCTAGGTTTTCCACTAGCTATAACCTCACCACGCTGATTTTCAATAAATTTTAAAAATGGAGCAAATTGTTTTTGAGGTGTGTTTTCTGATATTGTAAATAAAGGTGCAACAAACATGCTCATTGTACCAATAATTGTTAAAACAACTATTAGTTCTAGTAAAGTAAACCCGCTGTTATTCCCATGAAACAATATCTTTTGCCTCTTCTTCACCGCCTTTTTTACCATCTGCTGCATAGCTTATGATATCAAAATCACCGTGTATTCCAGGCTGTAAATAAATGTATTGACCTCCCCATGGATCTTTTGGCAAGGTTTTCATGTAACCGCCATTTTTCCAAGCTGTGGGCACAGGAGAAGAGCTTGGTTTTTCAACTAATGCTTTTAACCCTTGCTCAGTTGTTGGATAATTACGGTTATCTAGTTTGTACATTTCTAATGCTTCAGATATTCCTTTGATTTGTTGTTTTGCTACTACTAAACGAGCTTTATCTGGTTGATCAAAGAATTTTGGAGCAACAAAACTTGCAAGAAATCCAATAATAACAACTACTACCAAAATTTCCATTAAAGTAAAGCCTGCATTAAAAGCTTTTATAAAATTTTTATTTTTTTTATTTAAAAAGTTCATATTATCCGCCTACCATTGTATTTAATTCGAAGATTGGCAGTAAAACTGCCCCCATAATAAAAGCTATTAGCCCACCCATAAATAAAAGCAATATAGGCTGAACTAAGCTTGTTAAACCTTTTAAGCTGTTGCTTAATTCTTGTCTGTAAGTATACGCAACTTTTTGTAACATAGATTCAAGTTTACCACTTTTTTCACCAACAGATATCATATTAACCATCATTTCTGGCAATTGAGCATGTTTAGAATTAACTGATTTAGCCAAGCTATCTGCTAAATGTTCACCTTCTGCAACTTGTTCCACTACTTTTTTTAATGAGTTTTTATAAGGGATAAAAGGAGTAACATCTCTAGTAATTTTTAACGCTGTAATAATAGGCACACCCGAATGTAAAAGAGCTGCCAAAGTACCGCTAAACCTAGCATGAGCAGTTTTATGAGCAAGCTTGCCTATTATTGGTAATGCTAAATAAAAGTTATCCCATTTTTGAGCAACTTTTTTATTCTTTTTAATAGCTGAGCGCAAAATATAGCCACAACTAATAGCAATAATAGATACTATTACACCCCAGTTTTGCAAAAAATCACTAACAGATAACATTAGCTTTGTTGCCGCAGGAAGTTCTTGTCCGTTATCAGCGAACATACTTAAAATATTAGGAACAACAGCTGTTAAAAGAAATGCCACAACCCCCAAACCAACAACCAACATAAATGCTGGGTAAGTTAAGGCTTGGCGTAATTCACTGTTTAATTCTTGGCGTTCTTCTAGTAAAACTGCAAGCTCTTCCATTACTTCGCCTAATCTGCCAGAGATTTCTGCAGCAACAACCATATTTGTATAGAAATCACTAAATACTGCGTGTTTTTTTAAGGCATCAGCTAAAGATAAACCTTCGTTTACATCTTGACGTATTTTTTTTAAAATACGACTCATGGCTTTATCTGTTGTTTGCTTGATTAAGGTATCAATTGATTGTAAAACTGGAATACCTGCACCAACAAGTGTTGCAAATTGGCGAGTAAATAAAACTAATTCTGTAGAAGAAACTTTAGCTTGACCAATTTCAAGCTGTAAAACTTCATTAACAGACATATTTTTAACAGATTTAAACTGTTGTAAAAATGAAGTATCATTAGTATTAGTTACTTTGGTTACAAACACCCCATCTTGTGAAAGCTGACGGTGAACGGCTTTTTCGCTAGGAGCTTCAAGCTCTCCACGAATTTCCTTGCCATCAGAAGTTAGGGCGCTGTAACTATAT
>JALTLI010000198.1 GCA_027005635.1 Alphaproteobacteria bacterium | reverse complement strand
CGTGCTCATTTAGAACGCATGGATGGTTTGGTTGATAAAGCTTTAAAAGAGGCAAATTTAAAACTTACTGATATTGATGGTTTTGCGGTAACCAGAGGTCCTGGTTTATTAGGTGGACTGTTAATAGCGGTATCTTATGTTAAATCATTGGCGCTGGTAACAGGCAAACCTTTTATTGGGGTTAATCATTTAGAAGGGCATGCTTTAACAGCTCATTTAACAGAGAATATTGATTTTCCTTATTTGCTTTTACTTGCTAGTGGCGGGCATTGCCAATTTATAGATGTAAAATCCATGGGTGAATACGAAATAATAGGCGCAACACTAGATGATGCTGCAGGTGAAGTATTTGATAAAGTTGCTAAAATGCTAGATATGCCATACCCTGGAGGCCCACATATTGAAAAGTTTGCATTAAAAGGCAATAAAGATGCATACGAGTTCCCTATTCCAATGCATAAAAACACTGTGGAAATGTCTTTTTCTGGTTTGAAAACTGCTGTAAGAACATGTATACGCTCCCAAAAACAACTAACTGATGAAATAAAAGCCGATATTTGTGCATCATTTCAATATACTGTAGCCAAAACTTTGGTATTTAAAACTAAAAAGGCATTAGCTAAAACTCCAGCAAAACAGTTTGTTTTAGCCGGTGGAGTAGCATCAAATAAATTTTTAAGAAAAAGCTTAGAAGATATTTGTGAGAAAAAAGCTGTTACTTTTTACGCTCCTCCTATAAACTTATGCACAGATAATGCTGTTATGATTGCATACACAGGTGGTTTGTACTTAAAACAAGGTAAAAAATCATCTTTTGATATAAATGCTATAGCTCGCTGGCCGTTAAATAATAAACAAGAAGAGAAAAATGCTTAGATTATTTACATATATATTAGGGTTTACAATTGCAATAAATCCATCTTTTGCTGAAGAAATCCCGTTTAATATTCAAGATTTTGCAGAAAATATTGCTAGTATAAATAGTATAACTTTACAATTCTATCAAGATAATGGTGAAGAAAATATATATTGGAGGCTAAATCTTCCTCAAAGAGAAATTTTAGCAGAAAAACTTCTTACAGCAGATAAATTTGCTAGCTTAGATACAACCAATTTTTTGCCAAATAAAGATAAAAAATACCTAGGAGTGGTTATCCAAGCAAGAAATAATAACGGTGATACTTACAGTAATTTAAGGGTGTTTAACGGCAGAGTAACAGATAACGATGACAATGTATTATTTAATGATTTAAACAGAGATCTAGAATTTTGGTTGCTTGGTACGGCGCAAACAATTAAGCAAAGGTATGTTATTGCCAGTGCTATTAATATAGCATCTTTTGAACAGTGTAAAATGCTAGGTAACGATATTCTTTTTACAAAACCACGCCAATGTTTACTTGCAACTGGTGATATTTTAATGGAAGTTAAAGGAAGCCTTAGTGAAGAAGCTTTAGCAGTTAACTCCTTTGATGAATGCTTGCAAAAAGGCAAAAAACTAATAAAATCATTCCCCCGTAAATGCGTAGCCGCAGGCGGTAGAGTATTTTTGGAACCAAGACGCAAAAATACAGGCAGAAAACTAAAAGAATATATTTGGAAGTAGTTTTTTATTAATACCAGCCCATTGAAATAAATGGTGGAGCTAAGCGGGGTCGAACCGCTGACCTCTTGCGTGCCACGCAAGCGCTCTACCAACTGAGCTATAGCCCCCTTTATTGGGTTGTTGGATATAATTAGCCTAAAATATAACCAGTTTGCAAGGTTTTTTATATTTTTATTATTTAAATGTGTTAAAAACGTGTATCGTTATTATAGTTTTTTATAGAAATTTAAGTAAATATTAAGTAATAAGAAGTTAACCTATGCAAGAAATACAAAATTTTATAAATAATAACCAATTTTTAAGCTGGTATTTAAATCCTCGTTCTAGGATGTCTAAAAAAATGTTTATATGGGCTACAACTGCATTATTTATAGTTGGTGCCATATTTTATTATATGGATTTTAAAGATACCATTAGCGATGTTAGTAAAAGTGTAAATGCAATGAAGTTTGATCAGTACCAACAATCTTCAAGAAGGCACTTATCTAAGGAACAGATTGTTAATCAGTTATTAAACCCATCTGAAGATAGTGATGATATTGCTAAAGAGCTTGGGGAAACTTTTGGTATTGAAGGGTTTTCAAGTGAGTCGGCGAAAGAAAAACCTTTTCCGTGGTCCAAGTTAGTAAATACACTTATTTTTATAATTATAATACCTATGGTTATGATGAGACTTCGGGATATGGGCAAAAAAGAACCACAAGTTATTAAGCTTACAGCCCTAATATACCTACCTATTGCTATGGATACAATTGAGCTATTAGGCATTAATATTTCATATTATTTGTATATTCCTGCATCTGTTGTTGGTTTTATTTTATTTACGTGGCTATATATGGCTAAAAGTGAGGAATATATCCCTCCTTCTCAAAGAGCTGGAATACCAACTCCACCAAAACCAGCTATGCCAGATCCAACTCCGTTAGATAAAAGACATGACTAACCCACTAAAAAACCAAATAATTGCAATAGATGGCCCAGCAGGCGCAGGTAAAGGTACATTGTGCCGTGAACTAGCGCGTATTTATCGAATGAAATACCTAGATACAGGTATGCTTTATCGTGCTGTTGGTTATCGGGTGGTGGAAGTGGCAAAAAACCCAGAAAATGAGCAAGATGCCCTAGATGCAACCCAAAATTTTGAATTTGATTTTCGTCATGTGGGAAATAATAAATTTTCTCCATTTTTACACGAAAAGAACGTAGGCAGAGAATTAAGGCAAAATGCAATTGGAGATGCGGCTTCAAAAGTTTCTGTTTTTCCTAGTGTGCGCAACGCTTTAAAAGATTTTCAGGTTGATTTTGTAAGCCTGTGGAAACCTCGCTGCGGGGTGATTATGGATGGCAGAGACATGGGCACAGTTATTTGCCCGCAAGCAAAAATAAAGTTTTTCCTTGACGCAGACCCTAAAGTTAGGGCAAAAAGACGGGTACAGGAGTTAGAAGCTCTTGGATTTGATGCAGATTTTGATACAATTTTGGCCCAAGTTCTGGAACGGGATAATAGAGATAGAAACCGCAAGGTTGCACCGCTTAAACCCGCAGATGATGCGCATATGGTTGATACTAGCCATATAAATGCCGAAGAAGTTCTGGAAATTGTTACTGGAATTATTAATAAATCAACCAAATAAAATAATGTGTCATATAGGAATTAGGTTTTGCCAGATTTTTAATCGGTTACAAAAACTAAATATCCGAAATGACAAGATTAAACCAAAACTAAAAAAGCCGATTTAGTGATGGTAGAAGTAAATAAAATTTAAATACTTCAATAATTTTAACCTCGGCGGGAATATTTTAAAATATGAATTCTCAAAATACAAATACAGGTGTATCACCAGAAATAATCGAACAATCTATGAACGGCAGCTTTGAAGAGATGCTAAATGAGACTTTCTCAGATAATGGTTCAATGGAAGGTTCTGTTGTTAAAGGTATTATACTTAAAATTGAAAAAGATTTTGTTACCATTGATATCGGTATGAAAGCCGAAGGTCGTGTTAACACATACGAATTTCTAAAACCAGGTGAAGAAACACCAAGCATTAAAGTTGGCGACAGTGTAGATGTTTATGTTGATAACCTAGATGACCAAAACGGTCGTGCGCGTTTATCACGTGAAAAAGCTTGTCGTGAAGAAGTTATGACGACACTAGAAGATGCTCATAAAAATTCAGAACCTGTTAAAGGTATAATTTTTGGTCGCGTTAAAGGTGGCTTTACAGTTGATGTTTCAGGTGTACTTGCTTTCTTACCAGGTTCACAGGTTGATGTTCGTCCGATTAAGGATATGAACCACCTTATGAATACTTTATTAGACTTTATGATTATTAAAATTGATCGTAAACGTGGAAACCTAATTGTTTCTCGTAGAGCTGTTATGGATGAAAGCCGTGCAGAAGCAAGAGATGAGCTACTAGAAAACATGAAAGAAGGCATGGAAGTTGAGGGTGTAGTTAAAAACATCACTGATTACGGTGCATTTATTGATTTAGGTGGTATTGATGGTTTATTACACATTACAGATATCGCTTGGCACAGAATTAACCACCCATCAGAAATTATTTCTGTAGGTGAAGTTCTTAAGCTTAAAGTTATCCGTTATGATGAAAGTACAAAACGTGTATCATTAGGTCTTAAACAATTAAATGAAGACCCATGGACTACAGTTAATGAAACTTACCCAATTGGTAAAAAGGTAACTGGTAAAATTACAAATATCACTGAATATGGTTCATTTGTTGAGCTTGCTCCTGGTATTGAAGGTTTAATCCACGTTTCTGAAATGAGCTGGACACGTAAAAATGTTCATCCTGGTAAAATAGTTTCTACTTCACAAGAAGTTGAAGTTGTTATACTTGAAATTGATCCTGTTAAACGTCGTATTTCATTAGGCTTGAAGCAATGCCAAGAAAACCCTTGGAAAGCTTATGCAGATAGCCATCCTGAAGATACAGAAGTTGAAGGAGCAGTGCGCTCTATCACTGATTTTGGTATCTTTATCGGTTTAAATGAAGAGATAGATGGCTTAATCCATATGTCTGATATTAGCTGGGATAAATCTAATGAAGAAGCACTACGTGATTACAAAAAAGGTGATATGATTAAAGCTAAAATCTTAAGTCTAGATCCTGAAAAGGAACGTATTTCACTTGGTATTAAACAGCTAGAGAGTGATCCATTCTCAGATGCTATTGGAAACTACAAAAAAGGTGATAAAGTTAAAGTTACTGTTACTGAAGTAGAAGACAATGGCCTAACTGTAGAACTTGCAAAAGATGTAACTGGTTACATTAAACGCATGGATCTTTCACTAGAAAAAGCTGATTGTGACACATCTAAATTTGCTGTAGGAGATACTTTGGAAGCTCAAATTACTTCTGTAAGCAAACGTGATCGTCGTATCAACTTGTCTGTTAAAGCTCAACAACTTTCTGAAGAGAAAGCTGCTGTAGCAGAATACGCAACTTCATCTGAGAGTGAAGGTTCTGCACTTGCAGATGCTTTAGGCGCAGCTTTAAAAACTGCTCCTGCTAAAAAGGCTAAGTAATCGATGACAGTCGAAAAAATACACGAATATATCCAATCTGTAGCGAGAGTTGCAGATTTGGATCGTTCGCGTAGAAGATGGCGATTATTTGCCATTTTTTCTTTTATATTGGTTTTGTTTTGGTGGAGTGGGTACGAAAGTGCTAATTTCTCCACCACTGAACCATATATTGCTCAAATTAATATCCACGGCATGATTACCCAAAATTTAGATAAAGAAATTACCCTAGATAAACTTGCAAATGATGAAAACGTTAAAGCTGTTATTATGCACATAGATTCTCCGGGTGGTACAATTGTTGGTGGCTTAAGCTTGTATCAAGCTATTTTACGTATTAAACAGCAAAAGCCTGTTGTTGCCGTTATGGGCTCAACTGCTGCATCTGCTGGTTATTTAATTTCTTTGGCAACTAATCGTATTTTTGCTAATGAAGCAACCGCAACTGGTTCTATAGGGGTTTTTATTCCGCTAATTGATGTTTCTGATTTAGCAGGAAGAATTGGTATAAAAGCTAATTTTATTGCAAGTGGAGATTTAAAAACTGCTGGTATCCCATTAGAAAAAATGAGTGATAAAAGTAAAACATACTTACAAAATATGGTTAATGATATGGAAAAAATATTTGTTTCATATTTAACTAAACATCGCAAGGTAACACCAAAAACACTAGCTTTAATCAAAGACGGTAGAGCTGTTATTGGTAAACAAGCACAAAAATTAAATCTAATTGATGAGCTTGGTGGTATCCATGAAGCTCGTAATTGGTTAGAAAAAGAATATTCTATTAATAAAGAAGTACCTTTAGTACACAAAAAACTAGAGGAAGAAAAACCGTTAATAGAACAAATATTAGGAGAAGCTCATATTTTTTCAAAAAAAATAGTGTCTTCTTTGCTAACTTCAGGTATATAATAATTAACTATTTATTAAAGGATTAAAAAATATGACAAAATCAGAACTTATTAACAAACTAGCAGATAGCAACCCAAACCTACAGCATGCTGATTTGGAAAGTGTTGTAAATACAATTCTAGAAGAAATTACAGATGCCTTAAATGAAGGTGAACGTGTTGAACTTCGTGGTTTTGGCGCTTTTTCAGTAAGAGAACGCATGGCACGTACTAGCCGTAACCCTCGTACAGGTGAAGCTGTTGAAGTTGCTGCAAAACGCACACCATTCTTTAAGGCTGGGAAAGACCTTAGAGAACGTGTTAATAATTAGAATCAAGCTTAGCTTGTGAAACTAATTTTAAGTCTCTTCCAACAAGCGCTATTACTAGTGATACTTGTTGGTGGAGGTTTTTTTGCTTATTTCAACCAAAATCCTATTAAATTAAATATCCCTTATATCAATTCTTTTGAATTACCTTTATGGCTAATTTGCTTTATTTCTGCATTTATTGGCTTTGTTATTTGTTATATAATTATGAAGAGCATTTTGGTATCTAAAATAAAAATACTACCAGTAAAAAAACAATCAGAAAATGAAAGTTTAGAAAATTAAAGATTCATTAATTTGGCTTGTTCTTGGTATTTTTGCTTTTGCTATTATTGTTCTTTTGCTTTAAAGCTACACAAATCACGAATAATACATTCAGCACACTTTGGTTTGCGTGCTACGCAGGTATAGCGTCCGTGAAGTATTAACCAATGGTGTGCATGAAGTTTAAATTCATCTGGGACAACCTTTATTAGCTTATCTGCTACTTTATCTACTGTTTTTGCTGGTGCTAAGCCTGTGCGATTAGAAACACGAAAAATATGGGTATCTACAGCGATTGTAGGAACTCTAAAACCAATATTCCTTACAACATTAGCAGTTTTTCGCCCAACTCCAGGGAGTGCTTCTAGTGCTTTTTGATTATTTGGTACTTCTCCGCCATGTAATTCAACTAACATTTTAGATAATCTGATTACATTTTTAGCCTTACCGCGAAATAATCCGATAGTTTTAATATGCTGAATAAGTTCTTCTTCGCCTAAATCCACCATTTGTTGAGGTGTTTGTACTTTTTTGAAAAGTTCTTTTGTGGCTTTATTAACCCCTTTATCTGTGGCTTGTGCGCTTAAAACAACTGCTACAAGTAAAGTATACAGGTTAACATGTTCAAGCTCACCTTGCGGTTCAGGGTTTGCTTTTTCAAACCTTGTAAACATTTCTATTATTTGAGATTTTTTCATAAAAATAAATATAGCATAAATTATAGTATAGTAAATTAACTTAACAACTTTAATAATTACTATAAGAACGAAGTTTTTATGCTAACGCTAAAGCATTAAACAGCAAAGGCTTTATGAAAAAAATGGCTGTTTATCAATTAGGCAGCCTTAGAGTGGCGTTCTTGCCATTTTTTGAACCAGCTAACAAACTCTTGCATACCATCTTTAAGGTCAGTGTTTGGTTTCCAGCCTACAGCATTAAAAAGCTTATCTGTGCTGGCGTAAGTGGTTTTAACATCACCTTTTTGCATTGGTAAGTATTCTTTTTCAGCTTCTTTGCCTACACATTCTTCAATTGTTTTAATGAAATCCATTAGTTTTGTAGGTTGGTTATTACCAATATTGAATACAGTATGCGGTAGTTCACCTTCAGGTGGGATATCTAGCGTACGCATAACCCCTTCAATAATATCATCAATGTAAGTGAAATCGCGTAGCATATCACCATTATTAAACACTTTAATTGGTTTTCCTTGGCTAATAGCATCAGTGAATAACCATGGCGCCATATCAGGGCGACCCCAAGGGCCATAAACAGTGAAAAAGCGCATACCAGTAGCTGGAATTTTGTATAAATGAGAGTAAGATGAAGCCATTAGCTCATTAGAGCGCTTGCTTGCTGCATACAAACTAGAAGGCAATAAAACCTCATCTGTTTCTTCAAATGGAACTTTGGTATTGCGACCGTATACAGAAGATGAAGATGCGTATACAAGGTGGTCAAACTCACCATTTTCTTGCACCCAGCGGCAACCTTCAAGTAAATTAGCAAAACCAACAAGGTTGCTTTGTACATACGATGCAGGGTTTTCCAGTGAATAACGAACACCAGCCTGAGCAGCTAAATTAACCACAACAGATGGCATAGTTTCTTTAAATAAAGCTAAAAGTGCATCAGTATCAGAAATATCTAGCTTTTTAAATACAAAGTTTTCAATTTTTGGGTGAGAGTTTACTCTATCTAGGCGCCCTTGTTTTAAATCTAGGTCGTAGTAATCATTTAAATTATCAATACCGTATACTTTGTATCCTGCATCTAACAATTTTTCAGCTACGCAAGAACCAATAAAGCCAGCAACACCTGTTACAAGAGCAGTTTTCATTGTTTATCCCCTATTTAAATTACTTTAAGCAACTTTTGTTTGTTGTTGCTGAATGTTTTTTTTACCAATACAAGTATATTTAAAGCCATTGTTTTGTGCATCAGCTGGGCTGTATAGGTTACGTAAATCAACCATAACATCACCCTTCATCCAATGCTTAATAGTTGCTACTTCTAAATCTTTAAATTCTTGCCATTCGGTCATTACAATTATAGCATCTGCATCTTTGCATGTTTCTTCACTAGAATTACAGTAAGTTAATTCAGGCATCATAGATTGCGCTTGAGGCATAGATTGTGGGTCATAAGCTTTAACAGTTGCCCCTGCTTTTTGCAAAATAGGTAAAATTGTTAAAGCTGGTGCATCACGCATATCATCTGTTTCTGCTTTAAATGCCAAACCAAGCACAGCGATAGTTTTTCCTTCAATAATACCACCCATTGATTGAATAACTTTTTTCGCCATGTGTTCTTTAATATTTTGGTTGGCAGTAATAACTGTTTCTACAAGAGTTGTTGGTGT
>JALTLI010000197.1 GCA_027005635.1 Alphaproteobacteria bacterium | reverse complement strand
AAATAATATACAAAATAAAGCATCTATGAGCAATATAGATGCAGAAATAGCCAAACAAAATAATATTCAGAAAATACAATTAAAACCAATATTTAAAGAACTAACTAAAAAAACAATGCTTTTTACTTATAAAGATATAACTAACAAAGAACTAACTAAATATATCAACTTTACAAAATCTAATATTGGTAAAAAGTTTTATCAAATATCATATGCTGCATTATTAATCAACTTACAAAAGATAAATAATAATATGGCAGATTACTTTGCAAATACAATAAGACCAGCAAAACCAGCACAAAATTATTTACCAGTTAAAGGATCTATTCCAACAGGTATTAATAATTTTTAAAGTTTATTGTTCATTTTGCTCATTAATTGAATAATGCTTTCCAGAAGGCATAGGTACTTGCATTCTTTCAGGATTATCTGTATTAAAATTTGCAGGCTTAGGTGTTACAAGTGGTTTTTGTTCTTCTCTGAATGTGAATAAATCATTAAATTGTTTTCTAAGTGGCTTATTACTGCAACCAGTAATCACAGTTACTGATAACAAACAAACAACAATAATTACATTATAACGCAATTCACTCTCTCCATTTTATAAATATATAACCATATTTGCATGAAGAATATAAAACATACAAATAAAAACGCTATTAAAGTATTAAACTCTAATAGCGCTGTGGTTTAATTACTATAAATCTAAATATTATTAGAATGTTCTTTCATTAGTACAGGGATATCAAGTATCATATGAACCATACCATCACCCATAATAGTTGCACCAGATATAGCTTTATCAAATTGGAACATTTCAGTTACTGGTTTAACAACCGCTTCTTCCTGCCCAATAATCTCATCAATAACAATTCCAACACTAGAAGATCCTTCTCTAACAACTACAACAAATGCACCATCAGGAATTTCTACTTCAGAAGGAATATTTACCCACATGTCAGTAAGTTTAGCTAGGTAATAAAGAGGCAGTACTTCACCACGTAGTTCAATAACATCACTATCATTAACTTTATGAATAACTTCTTTATCAAATTTTATAACTTCAGATATATCAGCAATTGGTATAGCAAAACCTTCTTTTTGTACACCAACAACTAAAGCATCCATAATTGCTAAGGTTAATGGTAGATAAATACTAACTTTTGTACCCTTACCAAGTTCAGATGAAATATCAATCCTACCTTTAACTGCAGATATTTTAGAGTTAACAACATCCATACCTACACCACGACCAGAAACATCACTAATTGTTTCAGCAGTAGAAAAACCAGGTGCTAGAATAAGTCTGTAAGAATCTTTATCTGACATATTAGAGGCTTCACTTTCAGATATAATACCTTTTTTAATAGCCATTGCTTTAATTTTTGCTGGATCAATTCCTGCTCCATCTTCTTCAATTTCAATAACAATACTATTACCTTCATAAAAAGCACGAATATTTAATGTTGCTTGAGGGTCTTTATCTTTTGCCATACGAACTTCAGGTGTTTCAATACCATGATCCATAGCATTACGAATAAGGTGAACCATTGGATCAGCTAATTCTTCAACTAATGTTTTATCAATTTCTGTATCTTCACCTTCAATAATAAGTTCAACCTCTCTACCTAGAGAGTTTTTAAGTTCCCTTACCTGACGAGGAATTTTATCAAAAACCTTTTTAATTGGTTGCATTCTAATACCAAGTACAGCCATTTGTAATTCTTGGGTTACACGAGATAGAATATCTGTACTTTCATCAATTTTTTCATCAACATTTATTTGGTGCAGGGCATTTTTAACTGCAGACTTATTAAGTTGTTGCATTAACGCATTACGTGCCAGAACAAGTTCACCAACAAGGTTCATAACACTATCTAATCTTGATGTTTCTACTCTAATATTAGTTTCTTTGCGTTCAACTTTTCTTCTTCCGGCTGTACTGCGTCTTTCATCTTTACCATCACGCCTATCATTGCCTCTTCTTTCAACAGGCACAGCTTTACCTCTAACAATTTCATTTGGAGTAGTTTCTTGCGGTGCAGTTTCTACTGTTTCTGTTTCAGTAGCTGCACTTCCACCAAGTTTATCATCGTTCATTACTTCATCTAGTAAATCTTTGTTTATGGCAACCTCGCCTGCTGTTTCTTGTGTTTCATTTTGAGCTGGAGTTTCTTGAGCTGGTGCAGCATCAAGTTTTTCTTTTGCCTCATCAGATACATCTCCACCAAGTTTTTCATCGTTCATTACTTCATCTAGTAAATCTTTGTTTATAGCAACTTCGCCTGCTGTTTCTTGTGTTTCATTTTGAGCTGGAGTTTCTTGAGCTGGTGCAGCATCAAGTTTTTCTTTTGCCTCATCAGATACATCTCCGCCAAGTTTTTCATCATTCATTACTTCATCTAGTAAATCTTTGTTTATAGCAACTTCACTTGTTACCTCTTGAGTTTCCTCGGCTGGAGTTTCTTCAGTTGGTTGTTCCACTTGTTCTTGTGGTGCTTCTGATTGTTCAGTTACTCCAACTTCTCCACCAGATAAACGTTCTAAAGTTGAAATAAGGCTAGATGTATCAATATTTGCACCATCACCACCTTCTCTTGAATCATTCATTAAAGATGTTAATAAATCATTAGTTTTTAATAAAGCATCCATAACATCTTTATTAACTTTAACTTTTTCTGAACGAATTTCATCCATTAAGTTTTCACCCGCATGAGCAAGAGAAGCCATTTTTTCTAGACCAAGAAAGCCAGCCCCTCCTTTTAAAGTATGAACACCACGAAATAATCTATCAATAACCTCAGGATCATATTCACTACCTTCAGACATGGCCTCAAGCTTTATTAGATCTTGTTCAATCTCATCTAAGCTTTCTTCTGCTTCAATGAAAAACTCTTCCAATATCTCTTGCATATCATCCATTTTAATGATCCTTCAACTTTTTTATTTTTATTTATTTTAGCTTACTATTAATTATTAACCAAGCAATTGTATTAATTTATTTTTTATTCCTTCAATGGGTAAAATATCATCTGCCCCACCATTTTCCACCACAGAACGAGACATACCGTAAACAACACAGCTTTCTTTATCTTGTGCTATTACGTAACCTCCGGCATTATGTATTTTAGTAAATGCTTCAGCACCATCAGATCCCATACCTGTAAGCATAACAGCCACAATATTTTTTCCAACAGCATCAAATATTGATTGTCCTAAAACCTCTACCGATGGTTTATAAACAGATTCACCTTTATCCTCTTGTAAATCAACACTAAAACTACCAGCATTATTTTTTATACGCATGTGTAAACCACCTGGTGCAATATAAACTGTTCCAGCATTTAGTACTTCATTATTTTCGGCTTCTTTTACTATTAAAACACTTTCTTTATTAATTCTTTCAGCCATAGCTAAAGTAAATTTAGCTGGCATATGCTGTGCAACAACAATAGGAATATTTAGCTTTGGCAATTCTGATATTAAATAAGATAAAGCCCGTGGTCCACCAGTACTACTACCAATAACTAATATCTTTGTAGAACCTTTACTAAAGAATTTTTTAGGTTGAGATGCTTGTTTAACTGGCTCAATTGTTTCTTTTTGGAGAATAGTATTTGGAGAAACAATTTTTTCTCTAGGTTTATCCACTACAGGAACTGTTACTGGTTTTCTTTCAGGTGCTCTTATAGTTTTGGTAATATGGCTTCCTACACTTGCTGCAGCTGCTAATTTTTCATGTAAAATACTACCAGATTGTAAAATATTCTTTTCAGTATCCTGCATGGCTTTTGGAATAAAATCAACAGCACCAAGTTCTAGTGCTTGCATAGTTGCAGTTGCACCTTTTTCAGTTAAAGATGAAACCATAACAACAGGACAAGGATCCTCTTGCATTATAATTTTTAATGCTTCCAAACCATTCATAACTGGCATTTCAATATCCATAGTTACAACATCTGGTTTTAATTTTTTAGCAAGCTTAACACCTTCTTCACCATTTTTAGCTATATCTATAACTTCAAAGCGCTCATCTTTTTCTATCATACGCTTCAAGAGACTCCTCATAAAAGAGGAGTCATCTACAACAAGAACTTTTATTTTATTACTCATATTATTCCTTATAATAGTGCATCTAAAATATCATCAATATCATCTTGATCTAGTGCGCTTGCACCTGGTAAAGCTGGTCCATTTAGTAGTTGAGCTTCTTCTTCAATTTCTTTACGAACTTCTTCATCTACATTTTTATGCTGCAAACCAAATACCATAACCATACGTAAAACATGACGCTCAACTTCGCGTAGAGCTTCAACAATTTTATTAATACGTTGACCAGTTAAATCTTGGAAATTACAAGCTTCATAAATATTAGTAATATTTGCCTTAGATTCATTAATAGCATCTTCAACACCCATCCATGTATCAGCAGGAATTGGAGGATTAGAATTTTGCAACTTATCTTTCAACCAGCTATGAGATTCTTCCAAACGATCACAAGCATCCATAATTTGACCAGTAGCTTGTTCAGTTGTTTTAACAATAGCATCTAATTGATCAGATGCTTCAGGAATTTCTTTATCTGCAATTTGTGATGGATTAAAATCACCTAAATCTTTACGTACATCATTAATAAAACGAGCTAAATCACCAATTTCTCCATAAAGTTCTAGATCTGGCGCTTTAAAATCACCATCAAATAAGCTTTTTACTGATTCAACTAATTTACGTACATCTTCAATTGGAACCATAGTTTCACCGCTAGATTCTAGCGCTGCCATTTGCTCCGCAAGAGTTTTATTTTCTATATTATTATCAGACATTTTATTATTAGCCCCTTTAATTATTAATTTATTATTTAAAAATCACCAATTACTTTAACCATTTTTTCTTTTAAAGTAGCAGCGTTAAAAGGTTTAACAACGTAATTACTTACACCAGCTTGTACTGCTGCAATCACGTTTTCTTTTTTACCTTCGGCAGTCACCATAATAAATGGAATAGATTTTAAAGTTTCATCTGCACGTACAGCTTTTAAAAAGTCCATACCTGTCATATTTGGCATATTCCAATCAGAAACAATTAAATCAAATTTTTCAAGTTTAACCTTTTCAAGTGCACGTTGACCATCTGCTGCCTCAGCAACATTTTTAAAGCCTAATTGTTTTAAAAGATTGATAATGATACGTCTCATAGTTTGAAAATCATCAACAACAAGAATACGCATATCTTTGTTAACAGCCATGCTTTCTCCTTTCATTTTACCCCTTATTTAGATACAGGGTTATTATTATTTTTAAGTAGCCATATTATAGTATGATACTTCTCATTAATTGTCAGTTATTTAAAAACTGGCAAATCACTTTTTTCTGCCAGCATCTCAGATACAATCCGTGCTTTTACAGTAGACATTTTCTCCATAATCTTTGCTGTGCTTTTCTTTTTCATACGCTTAAACACATCAAATACTATTTTATTATCCATTCTATTCATAACATTTGCAGCTGCTGCTGGCTTCATGGATTCATATATTTTAGCCAAAGATAAAAGTTCTTCCTCTTCTTTGTCTGACAAATTACTTAATAAGTTTCCAATTTCTGTTTTTAATATTTTCATTTTATCAGAGCGCTCACTAAGCCTTTTTTCTGCTAAATCAACCAAGCGTTCTCTTAGTTCAATAGCTTTTTCTCTTCTATCAAGTTCAACTCTGCGTTCTTCAAGTTCTTGCAATAATAAAACTTCCACATTAGAAAAATCTCGTTTTTTTCTTTCTATTTTAACATCATTTGGTGTATTAACAGCTTTTTCTTCCCCTGCTACATACTCTGGCAATAAGATTATTGATAATATTATTATAAATAACTTCATTTTATTTATAACCTTTCTTCTAAGGCACGAATTAAGCCTTCTTCTTGTTGAGTAGCTAAAGTTTTACCACCATTAGATTTTTGAATAGCTGAAGCAGCTGCGCCATAAGCAGATGTTCCACTGCCAATTGTAGTATTTTTAAATATAACTTTATTAGATTTATCAAGTTGCTTAGGTTTAAAAGCCCTAACAGCTTTAGATTTACCACCTAAACTTCTACCAACCAAAGATTTTTCAATAGCTGATTTAGCTTTAACAGCTGTTGGAGTAGTTTTAACAACTTTAGGTACAACATTTTGAGGTAATACAGCTTGCTTATTTGTTGCAGGTGGAGCCATATTAGGCTTACTCATAACTTGTTTTTTGATTGCCATAGGTTTTATACCATGAGATTTTGCAACATCTAAACGTTCATCAAATTGAGACATCATTTTTTCGGCTCTATCTAGCACATATTCAATTTCTTGCAATGTTTTATTAGCTTCCATTATTTGTTCACCAATATTACCACTTAAACTTTGAACACCCTTTTTAGCCACAGTTAAACTTTCACCAAACACATTTGAAAGGCTGGACATTTTAGCATAATTATTCATAAGTTTATTAAGTTTAATATTAAACCATACAAGTAAACCTGCCACACCAAGAAGCAACGAAAGTAAAATACCATCAAACATATATTTAACTAATTCTGTATTCATAAATTAATTATCTTCCATTTCATTGTTAACATCAGAAACATTTCTTGCAATACGTATAGCTTTCATACCATCTGCCTGCCCCATTGTGCCCATAAGCTTAACTAGCCCTCCACATTCCATTTTAACAACAGAATCTTTTTTTGCATTAAGCTCTATTGTGTCTCCAACTTTCCATTTCATAGCCTCACTTAGCGGGCATTCAAACTGACCAAGTACCGCTTTAATATCTACGTTAGCATGATAAAGTTCTTGGGCTAAGTGATTTTCCCAAATATTATCTTGCCCTGTTTTTTCACCCATAAACTGTTGAAGCAATTGTTCTCGGATAGGTTCAAGTGTTGCATAAGGTAAGCAAAATTGTAACAAACCATCACGCTCTTCTAAGTTAATTTTAACATTAACTAAAATTGCAGCATTTCCAGGCCTAGTAATTGTTGTAAATCTAGGGTTAACTTCCATACGCTCCATTTTAAATTGAATAGGAGAAACTGGTTCAAATGATCTACTTAAATCATGTAAAATAACTTCTGTTAAGTTTTCCATGATACGTCTTTCAATCATGGTAAAACTACGCCCTTCAATACGAGCAGGCCTGGCTTTACGTCCACCTAAAAGAATATCCACAACCGCATAAATTAAACGACTTTCATATACCATTAAAATATAATCATCTAAGCCACCAGCATCTACAACCACCATACCAGCTGGTAATGGTACAGTATCTAGGTAATCTCCAAACCTAACAGATGTAGTATCTTCAATACTAATTTCCACGTTATCTGCGGTAAAATGACGTAAACTAGTAGATAAATAGCGTTCAAATTTATCAAATATAACTTCCATCATAGGAAGTTTTTCGTAGTTAACTACACTTGTATCAAGTAAAGCTCTAACACCAGTTAAATCATCATTACTACCACCATCAATACCAAGCAATGAATCGATTTCGTTTTGATCTAAAATGCGTTCTTCTACTTCACCATCTTCAGAAGCAGGCTCATCAACACCTTCATGTTCAGCCATATTTTGCCACTCAGAAAGTAGTTCTTCTTCACTTTTTTCTTCTTCTGGTGCTGTATTTTCTTCTACCATGAATAAATTCTATTTTATTATTAAATATTACTCCTTTAAGGATAACACTCTTTAATATTTCTACCAAGAAAAACAACAAAACCGCCAATAATTTGACGGTTTTAATAGAGTCTTTTATACATCACTTATTGAATAAGCATTTCTGTAATTAGAATATTTTGCACTTCAATTGGTTGCGCAGATTGATTAGCACGCATCAACAGAGCCTCTTTAAGTCTGTATATACCAGCAGAACCTTGTAAATCTTCTACACGTAATTGACGTAAATAAACTTGAAAATCATCAATGACTCTTGGCATTAATTTTTCCAGCTTAGGTAAATCAAGCTCTGAACCAATTTCCATAGTAAGTTTAATTTTAAGATAATGAGTAGTACCACCTACAGATGATAAATTCACAACAATATTAGGAACTTCATAAAATGCAATATTTTGCATTTCTTCTTTTGCTAATTCTTCAGGAGAAACAGTTTCTTCTTCACTAACTTCTTCTTCATGCTCACCACCTTGGCTCATGAAGAAAAATGCACCACCACCAGCACCACCAAGTAAAACAAGAACAATTACAATAATAAGAATAAGCTTAGAACCGCCCTTCTTTTTACCTTCTTCACCCTCTTCACCTTCGCCTTCAGGTTTGGTTTCTTCTGCTTCTTTTTTTTCTTCTTCTGCCATTGTCAACTTCAATATATTATTCTTACTACTTGAAATTTATTATACTGTAATATCCTAATAAAGCATAATTAATTTTAAGAATTTTAACTTATGCTATTGCATTTTTAGATTTATCCAAATCGCTCTTTGTATTATCTGTTATATTTTCATTATCAACAACCAATGAACCATCAGAATTTAGTTGACCTTTAGCTATTTTTTCCCAACCAGAGCGAAGTGTGCGAAGCTTACCAATAACATCATCAACAGCTTCAATATCATTTTTCATATCAACATCCATTAACCTTTGTAGCATGTACAAATAGAAACGCTCTAATTTTTCTGCCACTTCCCCACCTTTTTCTTTATCTAGAGTAGACATTAAATAGGTTATTATATCTCCGGCACGCTTATTATTATTAAACCTATTTTCAATTTCACCTTCTTCAATATTCTTTTTAGTTAACATCAAGAACCTTATTGCACCATCATATAATAAAACAATACGTTCACCAGGAGAAGCAGTCATAATCTGCTTTTCTAAATAGTTTTTAGCTGCCATATTTTTATTGTACATATTATTCATTTATTAACCACCATTACCACCATTTAATGAATCTGCATACTGAGATAAAGTATCTTTTAAAGAATTAATACGTGACATCGCAACTTCCATAGCAAGAAACCTTGCATTAAGATTTTTACGAGTAATTTCTAATCT
>JALTLI010000196.1 GCA_027005635.1 Alphaproteobacteria bacterium | reverse complement strand
AAAAATTATAACAGCATCAATACCTGTACCATTTCAAGAAAAGCAAACTTTAGCTGAAAATCGTATAAAATATGTTAAAGCATTTATGAAAGAGCAGGGGGTTAATCCTAAAAAATATAATTTTCTGGAAATACATAAAAAATCTAAAAATTATCAATATTTAAAAATGGAATTTATTGGTTGAATTTCTATATAAATCACAATAAATTATTTGTATAAGTAAGTAGTTTGTAGTTAAATCACTATATATTAACTATGGTAAATTATTTATAATGAAAGTATTACTAGTTGAAGATGATGCAATGCTTGGTGAAGTTACTAGGCAAGGGCTAAAGCAGGAAGGTTATGCTACTGACTTGGTAGCAAATATTGAATATGCTGAATCAGCGTTATTAACTCAAAATTATGATGTAGTTATTCTAGATTTAGGCTTACCAGATGGTAACGGTATTAATATTTTAAAAAAGCTTAGAAAAAAAGAAGATAAAACACCAGTAATAATTTTAACTGCTCAAAATACTATAAAAGATAGAGTTAAAGGCTTAGATGCAGGAGCAGATGACTACTTAGCAAAACCATTTGATATAGAAGAATTATGTGCGAGAACTAGGGCTTTACATCGTAGAAATATTGAAAATCCTTCACCTATTATTAGCTATAAGGATATAATTTTAGACCCAACATCTTACCAAGTAATAAAAAATAATAAAAATATAACTCTTGGTCCAAAAGAGTTTGTTATATTGCAAACCCTAATTGAAAAAGCTGGCAAAATTATTAGTAAAGAAGTATTACAAGAAAAATTATATAGCTTTGATGATGATATAAGTAGCAACACTGTGGAGGTTCATGTACATAGGTTACGCAAGAAATTAGGTAATGATATTATAAAAAATATACGTGGAGTAGGTTATATTGCACCCCAATAATAAATCAATTTCTATTCGTAACAGGTTATTATGGAGCTTGCTTATATTAATAAGTATAGCTTGGATTGTTGCTGTATTTATTAGCTATATTAAAACTAAACAAGAAATTGAAGGGGTTCTTGATAATCAATTAGTAGAAATAGCATATTCCTTATTAAATACAGATGCAGGCAACCACACCACAACTATAAATATTATAAATAATAAAATCTCAAAAGTTCCCAATAATAGTAAAGTAGTTTTTCAGGTTTGGAAAAATAAGGAGCTTGTTTCTAAATCTGAAAATGCACCAAAAGATAAAATAGCAATAAAAGAAGGTTTTAGTAATTTATCTGGTAAAAAAAAATGGCGTGTGTTTTCTTTAAATAAAGGTTCTATTCAGGTTAAAGTAGGGCATGATTTTGCACTGCGTAACAAGCTGGTTAGTTCGGTTGTATTAACCACATTACTTCCCTTGTTTTTACTTTTACCGGTTATTGCAATATTGATATTAATTACAGTTAATATGGCTTTTGTGCCTTTGTATAAAATAACTGATGCTATAAAATCTCGTTCATATAATAAGCTTACCCCTATTAATATTGCTGATACACCAACAGAAGTTATACCTGTTATTGAATCATTAAATAAGTTTTTGCTTGATTTAGATAATTCTTTTGAAACAGAAAAATCTTTTACGTCGAACGCTGCACATGAATTAAGAACTCCTCTTTCTGTTTTAAAAGCCCAAGCACAAGTAGCAATTAGATGTAAGAATGAAAGTGAAAAACACGAAGCTTTGAATAATATTATTGCAGGAGTAGATAGGATTTCACACATGGTAAACCAGCTTCTTTTACTTGCTAAAGTTGATCCTGATACAAGTGAGTTGCAATTAGAAATGATTAACTTAAAACAGGTTGCTACAAGTGTCATAGAAGATACAATAAACTTTGCAATTAATAAAAATATTGAAGTTAGTTTATCTGCAAATGATATTTATATTAATGGATACGAAAATATTTTAAAGGTAATGTTAAGAAACATTTTAGATAATGCTATTCGTTATACAGATAACAATGGTAAAGTTTCTATAACTATAAAAGAAACAGAAAATACAGCAACCATAACAATAGAAGACAATGGAGTAGGAATACCAAAAGAGGAGTACAACAAAATATTTGATAGATTTTACCGCTTACCAAGTAATAATAAAATTGGTTGCGGTATTGGTATGGCAATTGTAAAACGTATTGTAGATATTCACAAAGCTGAAATAACTTTAAATTCACCCATAAAAGGCAATGGCTTAGTTGTTAATATTAAATTTAAAAAAAATATAAAAAATTAACTAGCCTTAATTTTCATGTAATTTTCATCCTTTAAATTTAGTATTGTAAGGAGGTTAATTATTATTAATATTCGAGTAATCCCCACCCCCCCCTTACAAAAAACAATTTTTGTAAGGGGCGTTATAAAATGAAGGAACTAAAAAATGGAAAATAAAGGCAAGCTTATTAATTTAAGAAATAGTATTGAAAGTAAAATTGTTGGTCAAAAAGATTTAATTGAAAATTTATTAGTCTGCTTAATAGCAGATGGTCATGTTTTAATTGAAGGTATGCCTGGCTTGGCTAAAACTACCGCAGCAAAAGCTATTGCAGATGGTATTAAAGCAGATTTTCACCGTGTGCAATTTACCCCAGATTTATTACCATCAGATTTAATTGGTACGGAAATATATGTCCATGAAAATAGTAGTTTTACCTTCCGTAAAGGCCCTATATTTAACAATATTTTACTTGCTGATGAAATAAACAGGGCACCAGCCAAGGTGCAATCAGCTTTACTTGAAGCTATGGAAGAAAAACAAGTTACAGTAGGGCATACAAGTTATAAATTACCTGAATTATATATGGTGCTTGCAACCCAAAACCCAATTGAACAAGAAGGTACTTATAATTTACCAGAAGCTCAATTAGATAGGTTTTTAATGTACGTAGTTGTTGGCTACCCTAGCCATGAAGAGGAGCTTTTAATTGCAAACCTAGATGAAAATAAACATAAAAATAAAGTAAAAAAAGCAGAAAACATCACTTCACAAGAAGAAATATTAAAGGCTCGTAAGGAAGCTTTAAATATACATATAAGTGATAATTTAAAAGATTATGTTGTATCTATTGTAACTGCAACTCGTGATGCTGGTAAATATGATGAAGAATTAGGTAGTTGGATATCTAGCGGTGCATCAACTAGGGCAACTCTTGCTATGATACGTTGTGCAAAGGCTTTAGCATGGTTACGTGGAGATGAATATGTAACTCCAAGCCATATCCAAAAAGTTGCATTACCTATATTAAGGCACCGTATTATACCTTCATTTAAATCTGAAGCTGACGGCATAACAAGAGAAATGATTATTTCCCGTTTGCTAGAAATTGTAGCAATACCTTAGGAGTGTTTTTTATGTTATATCCAGATTTCAATGAGCTTGTTGGTTTAAAAAGTAAGGTTTCTAACCTTGTGCTTTCTTCGCGTAGAACTACTCTTTCTAATAGTATGGGAGATAATATATCACCATTTAGAGGGCAAGGTATGGAATTTGAAGAAGTTCGTGAATATTCTGCTGGAGATGATATAAGAAGTATTGATTGGCGAGTAACTGCTCGTACAGGTAAAGCTCATACTAAGGTTTTCAAAGAAGAACGTGAAAGGAGTGTTATTTTATGTATAGATGTAAATGATTATATGCGTTTTGGAACAAAAACTACTTTTAAATCTATTCAAGCAGCCAAAATTGCAGCTATGTTAGGGTGGCGAGCAAATTCCAATAACGATAGGGTTGGTTCTTGTTTGTTCGGTGGAGAAAGTGGTTTGAAATATTTTTCACCTAAACGTTCACGTAAATCGCTTTTAGCTATGTTTAAACAGTTAAGTAGTATTGCTGAATATAAACAAAAAATAACTACATTAGAAGATATGCTTAGTCATATAAATAAGGCGGCACCTACTGGTTCACTTATTTATATTATTAGTGATTTTTCTATTATTGGTAAAAATTTAGAACATAGTTTAACTAACCTAAAAAAACGCTGTGATGTTATTTTAATTGCTGTAGATGATATAGCAGATAAAATTATTCCACCTGTAGGAACATTATTATTTTCTAATGATGATGAAAAGTTATATGTAAATACAGATTCTATTGATGGACGAAGTAATTATACAAAGTTATGGCAACAAACTAGAAAAAACATACAAAATATTGCAAGTAATATAAATACTAGCATTATTGAAATTAGTACAGATGAAGACCCTTACTACAGTTTAGTGCTTAACTTAAGGAATATTGGCAGAATTAGGAGTAAACAGTAATGAATAGCCAGCTAAGACTATATGATATTGAAGGTTTGGATAGTATAAGTTGGTGGCCACTTGCCACTGGTTGGTGGGTAGTTATTGCTATTATTGTAGTAACTTCATTGGCTATAATAGCTTTTTATACTTACAGAAAATTGGCAAAACTAAAATGGCAATATAATACTTTAAAACAGTTGGATAAAATGAAACATAACTTAACTGAAGGTAATTCTCATCAAGTTATAATTGAGCTATCCCAGATTATTCGTAGAATTGCCGTTTATAAATATTCACGCTTAGAATGTGCAGGATTACAAGGTGAAGAATGGCTAAAATGGTTAAAAGAACATGATAAAAATAATTTTGATTGGTTTGCTAATGCTAAAATTTTAATTGAAGCAACTTATGCCCCTGAAGGTACAAAAGTTTCAATTACAGAAATTAATAAAATAATAGATGCAACAAAAGGGTGGGTAGAATAATGTTTACATTTTATTGGCCATGGCTTGGTTTGCTTGCTTTTTTACCTGTATTAATACGTTTAATTTTCCCTGAATGTAAAATAAAAGCAGAAGATAATATTCCACAAATTAGATTTCCTGCTTTGCAAAAAATAAGCAATGTTTTTCCTAGTTATAATTCAAATACACAAAAGCATAATTTATGGTTTGTTACTTTAATTAGTTTAATATGGCTTGCTTTAGTGATTGCAGTTATGCGCCCGCAAATGGTGGATAAATTTACCTATGTTAAAAATAAAGGCTACGATTTAATGCTAGCTGTAGATATTTCAGGCTCCATGAAAGCATTAGATTTTTCAACAAATGATAAAATTGTTAGTCGTTTAGATGTAACAAAGCAAGTAGTAAGCAATTTTGTTAAAGAAAGGCAAGGAGATAGAGTTGGTTTAATTTTATTTGGTGAACAGGCATATTTAAATGTTCCATTAACGCTAGATACCTTATCTGTAAGTGAAATGTTAAATAATAGTGTTTCAGGTATGGCAGGAGATGCAACCTCAATTGGTGATGCAATTGGTACAGCTGTTACAAACTTACGCAATCAAAATAAAGGATCAAGAGTTATAATTTTATTAACTGATGGTGAAGATACAGCAAGTTCAATTCCTCCAATAGAAGCAGCAAAAATTGCTAAACAATACGGCATTCGTATTTACACCATTGGTGTTGGTAAAAATGGTTTAGTTCCTTATCCAAATGGTATGGGTGGGGTATCTATGGTGCAAATGTCTATGGATGAAACTTTACTTGAGAAAATAGCTAATATAACTAACGGTAAATATTTCCGTGCAACTAATAAAGATGCTTTAAGTAGTATTTATGCAGAAATAAATAAATTAGAAAAAACAGAATCTAAATCAAAAGAATATATGGTTAGAGAGCCGTTATATAGATACCCATTAGGTGTTGCTACAGGGTTGTTGTTAATTTTAGTTATGTTTAACCTTTACAGGAGGTCTCGTTATGGATTTTAACCAATTTCATTTTGAAAATACTAATTATTTATGGGGGCTATTAATTTTGCCTGTAGTAACTGCTTTATATTGGTATCTTTATCGTAATAATACATCTATAAAACAGTTAGAATCTTTTATAGATAAAAACTTGTTACCTCATTTGCTTATTAATAATTTTATTACTAAGAAACCTTTTATAAAAAACTTGTTTATATGGAACTTTATATGGCTATTACTTATGTTTGCACTTGCTGGTCCTCGTTGGGATTTTAAGCAAGTTGAAACATTTACACCAGATAAAAGTTTAGTAATATTGTTAGATTTATCAAAATCAATGGATGCAACTGATGTAAAACCATCAAGGTTAAGCAGAGCAAAACAAGAAATTGAAGATATATTAAACTTACAAAAAGGTGTTAAAATTGGTTTGGTTGCATTTGCTGGTAGCGCCCATATGATAACACCTTTAACTGATGATGTTGAAACAATACGCCACATGTTACCATCTATGGAAACAGGGCTAGTTTATATGCAAGGTAGTAAACTTAGCCCTGCTTTAAATATGGCTTCTCGCTTGTTAAATTCTGAACCAGGAAGCAATAAATCTATATTAATAGTTACTGATGGAGGTTTTGAGGATTCTAGTGCTATAAGCCTAGCAAGTAAACTTGCAAAACAAGGTATTAATATAAATACCTTGGGCATAGGCACAAAACAAGGAGCACCGATATATGATGCAAATGGTAATTTTATAAAACAAGGTAATAAAATGGTTATTTCTAGTCTTGAAGATGAAAAGTTAAAAGAAATCAGTAAAGTTAGTGGAGGGGAGTATTTGCTAGCCAATTATTCTGAAAATGATAGTCAAATAATTCTAAATAAATTAGATAAAAAAGCTAAAGCGGAAGAAGCTAAACATAAAAAAACTCGTCATTGGGAAGAAAGGTTTTATTTGCTTGTATTTCCTATAATGTTGTTACTTTTACCATGGTTTCGTAAAGGGTTTGTGTTTGTTACTATTATATTTTTTACAGTATATGCAGGAAATGCAGATGCAACTGAATTTAAAGATTATTTTAAAAATAAACAAACCTTAGCAAAAGAGGCTATACAAAAAGGTGAATATTCTAAAGCTACGGGAAAATTTGATGATAACTATAAAAATGGTGTGGCCGAATATAAAGCAGGAAATTTTGCTAAAGCAGAGGAATTATTTCGTAAATCAAAACGTAAAGAGGTTGCTGGTAAGGCATCTTATAATCTAGCAGGTAGTTTAGTTAAACAACAAAAACTAGAAGATGCTATTAAAGAATATGAAAATTTATTGAAAGTTGAACCTAACAATAAAAAAGCACAACACAATTTAGAAGTTGTAAAAAAAATGTTAGAGCAAAAAAAGAAACAGCAACAACAAGATAAGAAAAATAAAAAAGACAAACAGAATAAAAAACAAGACAAGAATAAGTCTAAAAAGTCTGATAAACAGGACAAAAATAAACAAGGTAAATCTGGTTCAGGTAAACAAAAATCTGATAAGCAAAAAGGAGAACCTAAACAACAAGATAAACAGAAAAATGCTAAAGGTAAAAATAAAAAATCAGAGCAAGATAAACAAGCAGAAAAAGGCAAACAAAAACAATCTGCTAAAAAAATGAATGATAAACAACAGGCTGATAAAGATATAAAAGACAAACAAAAAAATGAAAAACAACAAGTACAAGAAGGCAAAAAAGGTAATGAAAATAAACAACCTAAAGATAGTATGTCTGCCAAAAGTATAAAAAGTGCTAAAAAAGTAAAAACACAAAAAGATATTGATGCAGATCAATGGCTAAACCGTATTAAAAATGACCCAAAATCATTTTTGAAAAACCAGTTTTATATTGAATCTAAAAGAAATAATACACAAGGAGTAAGCAAACCATGGTAAATAAAATACTTATAACACTATTATTATTGTTACCAATTTCATCATTTGGCGCAGAATTTACTGCTAGTGCTAGAAATAAAATATCTGCTGGTGAAAGTATAAATCTACAGTTAGAGCTTTCTGGCGCTTCTGCTGAAAGTCAGCCGGATATTTCTATTTTAAATAAGTTGTTTACTATAACAGGCAGACAAAAATCATCTAATATTAGTATTATTAATGGTAAAATGACATCTGCTACTTCTTGGCATTATTCTATGACTCCAAAAGTAAATAGCAATATCGTTATTCCCGCAATTAGCATAAAAACAGATAAAGGAATTTTAACAACTAAACCTATTAATATTGAAGTTGGTAAAGTTTCATCATTGCCTGCTACTTCACAAAATAATGGTATTGTTGCTTATGCTGAAGTTAGTAAAAGTAATCCATATAAAAATGAGCCTATAACTTATACATTTAATTTGGTTTCAAAATATAGCATTGCAAATGTAGATATTAATGATATTACATTAGAAAATGCAATTTTAGAACCACAAGGTAAACCTGAAGTATTTGATGCTAATCAAGGTGGAGAACCTGTAAAAGTTGTACAGGCTAAATTTTTAATTACCCCACTTAAATCTGGTAAAATAACTATTCCTGCTAATATTGTTAAGGGAGATATTATTACTAGATCAAGAAATAGAATAGATTCTTTCTTTGGTGATCCATTTGATATGTTTAATAGCTTTTCTGGTTTTAGTGGTTTTGGTGCTGGAAGTTCACAACCATTTACTTTAGCAAGTAAGCCAATTAATTTAAATGTGTTGCCACCAGTTACAGGGGTTAAACCTTGGTTACCTGCATCTTCTATTAAAATAGAAGAAAATATAGATAATAATCAAACTTTTAAAGTTGGCGAACCTATTATTCGTAGCTTTAATATTGTTGCTGAAGGTGTTGCGTCTAGTCAATTACCAAGCCTTGAAGAACAGCAAAATATAGTAAATAATTTTAAAGTTTATGCAGATCAACCCAAGGTACATGATAATATTATAAATGGTGTTATAACCAGCAGTAAAACTGAAAGCTTTACACTTATTCCGCAAGTGTCAGGTGATATTACTTTGCCAGAAATATCTATTACATGGTGGAATGTTAATGAAAATAAAATAGAACATGCAATTGTTCCTGCTAGGAGTTTAACTGTTTTAGGTGGAGCAAATATTGTTAATAAACAACCTGTTACTGTAAATAATCCTATTGTTTCTTCTGTTATTAAACAGCCACAATACCCAAAAGGATTGAAAAAAGTACCACAAATAAATAAGAATAATAATATATTGTACATAGTAATTGCTATATTAATAGTTATATTAATAGCTGTTATCTTATTAG
>JALTLI010000195.1 GCA_027005635.1 Alphaproteobacteria bacterium | reverse complement strand
CCATCTTCCCGAAGCTTTTGGAGCTTCCGGTCGGTGGGCTCCTCGGTTTTGGAGCTTTTATCTTCTGTTTCTTCTGCCATATGCTAACTATAGCATTAAAAAAAGCCTTCGTGAAGAAGACTTCTTTTATTTATGCTGTAAGTTCAAAGCACCACAGTGGCTAGCCTAAAATTTTCTTCATAGTTTTACCAATATCAGCTGGAGTAGGGGCAATATGTACACCTGCTTCAGTTAATGCTTTTATTTTACTTTCAGCTGTACCTTGTCCACCAGAAATAATTGCGCCAGCATGACCCATACGTTTCCCCGGAGGAGCAGTTGTACCAGCAATAAACCCAACAACAGGTTTTGTTACTGTATTTTTAATGAATTCAGCTGCTTCTTCTTCATCTGTTCCACCAATTTCACCAATCATAACAATTGCTTCGGTTTGTTCATCTGCTTCAAAAGCGCTTAAAACTTGAATAAAGTTTGTGCCATTTACAGGGTCTCCGCCAATACCAACACATGTTGATTGCCCGTAACCTTCAGCAGTAGTTTGTGCAACTGCTTCATAAGTTAAAGTACCAGAGCGAGAAACGATCCCGATTTTACCAACCTTATGAATATGCCCAGGCATAATACCAATTTTACATTCCCCTGGGGTAATAACACCAGGGCAATTAGGGCCAACTAGGCGCATACGGCAATCATCTTCTTGTAATCTGCGTTTAACTTTCATCATATCAAGAACTGGAATACCTTCAGTTATACAAATACAAATTTGAATACCAGCATCAGCTGCTTCCAAAATTGAATCGGCAGCAAATGGAGGTGGTACATAAATTACAGTTGCAGTTGCACCAGTTGCTTTAACTGCTTCTTTAACTGTATTAAAAACTGGCAAGCCTAAGTGTTCAGTTCCGCCTTTACCAGGGGTTACACCACCAACCATTTGGGTGCCGTATTCTATAGCTTGTTCAGAGTGAAAAGTACCATTTTTACCAGTAAATCCTTGGCAGATAACTTTTGTATCTTTGTTTATAAATATTGACATTTTATTATTCCTTATTTTTAATTTGGTGTCATACCAGAATTTTAGAGTTGCTCCAATTTGGTTACAAATTGGTTAGTAAATCAAAATATCAGGTATCTCATTTTATTAGCTTTGAGATCCCTGATAACTAAGCTTTCTTGCCAAAATATTCTATTTTGGAGAAAACTAAGCTTCTGGGATGACACGTTGGTCATTAACTATTAAATCTCCACTAGTAGGTTAAGCAGCCTTAGCATCTTTAACTTCGTTAACAATTTTTTGCGCTGCATCACCTAAATCATTAGCTGAGGTGATTTTCAAGCCAGATTCAGCAAGTATTTTTTTGCCTTCTTCAACATTTGTTCCTTCTAAACGAACAACTAAAGGAACTTTCATATCTACGCCTTTAGCAGCAGCTACAACACCGTTTGCGATAACATCACATTTCATAATTCCACCAAAAATATTAACTAAAATTCCTTTTACGTTAGTATCGGATAAAATAATTTCAAATGCTTTTTTAACTCGTTCTTCAGTTGCGCTACCACCAACATCTAAGAAGTTAGCAGGTGTTCCGCCGTAATGTTGGATAATATCCATAGTAGACATAGCCAAGCCAGCACCATTAACCATACAACCAATTTCACCATCTAGTGAAATGTAGTTAAGTTCATATTTTGCTGCTTCAATTTCTTTGGCATCTTCTTGTCGTTCATCTAGCATATCAGCAATTGCTACATGACGAAATAGGGCGTTATCATCAAAATTCATTTTTGCATCTAAGCAAATAACATCGCCTTCTTTGGTAATAACTAGTGGGTTGATTTCCACAATGCTACAATCATTTTCCATGTAACAGTTATATAAACCAGAAATAAACTGCTGAGTTTTACGCACCTGTGATGGATCAGTTAAACCAAGTTTAAAAGCAATTTCTCTGCCTTGGAATGGCATAAAACCTGTTATAGGGTTTATGTTAGTGTGAAATATCTTTTCAGGAGTTTCTTCAGCAACCTTTTCAATATCCATACCACCTTCAGTTGATGCCATTATTGTAAGCCTTGAAGTTGCTCTATCCATTGTAATGGCTAAATAGAATTCTTTATCTATGTTAGATCCTTCTTCGATGTATACCATATCAACTGGCTTACCTTCTGCACCTGTTTGATGTGTTACTAGTGTCATGCCGATAATATCTGATGCTGCTTGTTCTACTTCTTGTAATGTTTTACAAACTTTAACACCACCAGCTTTACCGCGACCACCTGCAT
>JALTLI010000194.1 GCA_027005635.1 Alphaproteobacteria bacterium | reverse complement strand
ATATTAGGATAAAAGGAGAGGGATGCATTATCCATTTCTATTTGATATTTTTGAATGATTTTTTGTTCCTTAGTTATTTCGATTGAATGATATTGAGGAAATTCAATTAAAATATGAAAATTTTGAAATAAATCTGAGCTAACATTTAAAGTACCCAGATTATGAATATAAGTAATATTATTTTTTCTATCTACAAAATGAGATGCTGTATTTTTTACACTTATACCAATTTTAGTTAAATCGTAATCCCATACTGCATAATCATATGATATATCACCACCTAAAATATTATGTAAACTTTCAATTAGGCCTGCTTCTGTTCTTTTCATGGCATTGTACCATACTGCAAAATATAGCCCTGCCATTAGTACAATTGCAAATAAAAATGCACTTAATATTCTGTGGTTAGATGGTCCTCGCATAAAGTTATCCTATTTATATTAGTTAGTTGTTACCATAACTTCTGGTCTTACATATTTATCAAAATCTTCAGCCGTCATAAGTTCTAGGCTTAAAGCAGCTTTTTTTAGTGTAGTATTTTCAGCGAAGGCTTTTTTAGCAATTTTAGCAGCGTTATCGTAACCAATATGAGGGTTAAGAGCTGTTACTAACATTAAAGAATCATTTAAATTTTTATCAATTTTATTTCTGTTAGCTTCTAAATCATCAAGACAATTTTTAGTAAAACTTGTAGTTGCTTCAGCTAATAGTTTGGAAGATTGTAGGAAGTTGAAAATCATCATTGGTTTAAAAACGTTAAGCTCCATGTGTCCATTAGATCCAGCAACAGAGATAGCCACATCATTACCCATTATTTGCGCACAAACCATGGTTAGTGCTTCAGCTTGAGTAGGGTTTATTTTACCAGGCATAATAGAGCTTCCTGGTTCATTGGCTGGTAAAATTAGTTCACCAATTCCACATCTTGGGCCAGAACCAAGTAGACGAATATCATTAGCAATTTTCATACATGAAACAGCAACAGTTTTTAATGCTCCACTAGATGAAACAAGGGCATCGTGTGCAGCTAGTGCTTCAAAAAAGTTAGGAGCACTTTTAAATTTAAGTTTAGTTATACGGTTAAGTTCTTTTACTACACGTTCAGAAAATTCTGGGTGAGTATTTAAACCTGTTCCAACGGCTGTACCACCAATTGCTAGTTCTTGTAAAAATGTAAGAGAACTTTCAACTCTTTTTATTCCATTTGCAATTTGAGTTTGATAACCAGAAAATTCTTGTCCTAATGTCAATGGAGTTGCATCTTGTAAATGGGTGCGTCCAATTTTAATTATATGACGGAAATCTTCACTTTTTTGGGATAAAGCTTCAGAAAATAAGTTTAAAGCTGGTAGAAGTTTTGTTTCAACACTAATAACAGCGGCTATGTACATTGCAGTAGGGAAGCTATCATTAGATGATTGGCCAAGGTTAACATGATCATTTGGATGAACAGGTTTTTTGCTACCAAGTTGTCCGCCTAAAATTTCAATAGCACGGTTTGCGATAACTTCATTAACATTCATATTTGTTTGGGTACCGCTACCTGTTTGCCAAACAACTAATGGAAAATGTTCATCTAGTTTACCATCAATAACTTCATCAGCTGCTTGATTTATTGCTGTTGAAATATCTCTTTCTAGTAGGCCTAAATCTGCGTTTACTGTAGCTGCTGCTTTTTTTAGCATTGCGTAGGCGTAAATTAATTCAGTTGGTAGTTTTTCTCCACCAATTTTGAAGTTTTGTAAAGAACGTTGAGTTTGCGCTCCCCAGTATTTATCATTTGGTACTTCTAATGTTCCCATAGTATCTGTTTCTATACGAAAATTTTTGGTCATAACTTTTACCACCTAATTATTTTTATTAAAAAGAATAATAAAACACTTACTAAATATATGCTAGTTTAAAATAGTTCTTGAGGATCTATTTTTTTATCTGTTTGTTTAGGAGTATAGCTGTATTTATTTTGTTGATTAGTTGGTTCTGTCCCAGTTTGAAATGATTCAATTATTGTACGTTTAGTTTTATTAGTTGGCAACGTACCTGTATCACCATCAATCCTTACAAAAGTAATACCTTCTGGTATTTCAAATGGAGCAGAAGGTTTTCCTTTTAGTGCATTTTTCATGAAATCCACCCATATAGGACCAGCAGCTTTTGAACCAGTTTCATTTTTACCCATATTTTCGGGGTTATCAAAACCAACCCAAACTCCAACGGTTAAATCATTTGAAAACCCCATAAACCATGCGTCTATAAAATCATTTGTCGTACCAGTTTTTGCCCCAACTTCATGACCAACTTCTCTGGCACGCCAACCCGTACCACGTTTCACAACACCTTTTAGCATGTTTGTTACTTGGTATGCTATTACAGGAGTTATTACCTGATCACCTTCAGTATCTATTTTTTCTGGTGCAATAAATGGATCTTCATCTGTGCAGTTATCACAGTTAACGGGGGTATATATTGTATTTCCAGTCATATCTTCAATATAATTTATAAAATAAGGTTCCACCCATTTTCCATGGTTAGGAAAGGTGCTATAAGCACTAGTTAGCTGTAATAATGGTAATGATGCAGAACCAAGAGCTGTTGATAAATCTCTTTCCATTGGTTCGGTTAAACCAAAACGGCGGGCAAATGAAATAATATTATCTATACCTATTTTACGTGCTAAGCGTATTGTCATAAGGTTGCGAGATTTTTCTAACCCTCTGCGTAAAGTTGAGGCTCCATATATTTTTTCTGAATAGTTATGTGGTTTCCATGCTTTATCTAGCTGATTTTGGCGAAGAACAACAGGAGCATCTAATACTGTTGAAGCTGGAGTAAAACCTTCTTCTAGTGCTAAGGCGTAAACAAATGGTTTAAATGATGAACCAACTTGCCTTTTTCCTTGAACTGCACGATTAAAGCCTTTTCCGCTACCAAGACCTCCAACCATTGCTTTTATAGCTCCTGTTTTACTATCTAGGGCAACTAAAGCGCCTTGAACTTTAGGTATTTGTTCTAGGCTATATAAGTTTTGTGGAACAGTTGTTGTTGTTATATCTCTCATTGCTTTTACAAAGATTATATCACCTTTTTTTAGTACATCATCAATGCTTTTTATTTTTTTGCCACGTTTTTTATTTGTTATATAGCTTCTTGCCCATGTTACAGCAGATAATGGAACAATTCCTTTACCACCACCAGGTAAACCTATTTCTGCTGTTTGGTGTTCTGTATCTACTTCTAGAACTGCTGCTGGAACACCAAGTTTTTTATTATCTTGTCTTTTTATAAATTCTTCATCAATACGGCTTTGCCATTTAAAAGAGAAACCAAGTTTACCTAAATGACCACGGTATCCGTGCCGTCTATCATAATTTCTTAAGCCGTTTATAACTGCATTTTCTGCATATTTTTGTAGTTTTGTATCTAGGGTTGTGTGAACAGTTAAACCATTTTTATATAATGCATCTGTACCATATTTTTGTTGTAGAAATTTTCTTACATATTCACTAAAATGACTAGCAATTTCAGGTTTTTTAAGTGGGATAGGGTTAAGTTCCATATCTGTATCAATAGCTTGTTGGGCTTGTTCTGGGGTAATAACACCTTCGTCACGCATTCTAATTATTATAATATCACGACGTAACCTAGCAACCCTAGGATAACGAAGAGGATTATAAGCAGAAGGGGCTTTAGGTAAGCCAGCAAGTGTGGCACGTTGCCCAATACTAAGTTTATCTAGTGGTTTACCAAAATAACCTAGACTAGCTGCTGTTACACCATATGTGCCGTTACCAAAATATATTTGATTTAAGTATAATTCTAAAATTTCATCTTTGGTAAAAGCTTTTTCCATACGGTAAGAAATAATAAGTTCTTTTATTTTACGAGTATATTTTTGTTCATTACTAAGTAAAAAGTTTTTGGCAACCTGTTGAGTTATGGTACTTGCACCTTGTTTTCTACCAGTAAATATATTTACTAAAGCTGCACGAATAATTCCTTTAATATCAAACCCTGGGTGATGATAAAAGTTCCAATCTTCTGCAGCAAGAAAAGCATTTATTACTGAACGAGGTATTTCTGAAATTGGGGTGTATATTCTGCGTTCTTTGGCATATTCTGCTAATATTGTTCCGTCATCTGCAAAAATTTTAGTAACTAACGATGGTTTGTAATCTGCTAAGGTTCTAAAATCTGGAACTTGTTTAGAAAAATAAAATAAAACCACAGTTATTAGCATTGCCCCAGTGATAAAACCTAATAAGCCTAATTTGAAACCAAATTTAAGCCAGTCCTTTAAAACCCACACTTCACGATAAGGGTTTTTCCATGGCATTAATAAATATTTTAAATTCATACTAAATGTTTTATAACATTTTATGAAAAATTGACATAAAAAAACCTCTTTTTATAAAAAAGAGGTTGAAACTAAAAATTTCAGGAAGTTAAAAATTATTTAATAGCATTTTTGATTTTATTTAATGCTTTATGAGCATTTGCAACTTCTTTTCTTGCACCTTCTACACTTCTTTCATGAGTTTCATTATGAAATTCATCTAGTGTATCTGTGAAGTTTTCAATAGCAGCTTCAATTTTAGCTTGTTTAGCACCACCTAGTTTTTCTGCATAATCATATAAAGCATCAGTTGCATCAGAAATATCCATCATAGTTTCATGCCATTCATCCATAATAGGGCCGTTATCAAACATTTCCTTGAAATATTTATCAGATACAGTTTTACCCATTACCACTAATGATTTCTCTAAAACTTTTGGTGCTTCATCTTTAGTTACAGTCTTTTCATTCATATCCATTTTCATGTTCATCTTGCTATGATCCATGCCATTCATCATACCCATCTTGCTATGATCCATGCCTTGCATATTCATACCATTCATGTTCATTTTCATGTTTTCCATATGGTGTCCGCCACCATGAGAACCATTAGCCATTGCACTTACAGGTAATAATGTTGCACTTGCTAGTGCTACAATTAATAATTTTTTCATAGGTTTTATATTCCTTTTTTTTAATATATATTTACTAGTACGTGAGTTATTCACTTTACCCCTTAAAATTAATCTTTATAATGTCTACCTTCCCATAGGTAATAAATAACTGGGATAACAATTAAGGTTAAAATTGTTGTAGTTATCATACCACCTAGCATAGGTAGGGCAATTCTTCGCATAACATCAGATCCTATACCTTCTGTTATAAATATTGGCATTAAACCAGCAATAATAACAGAAACAGTCATTAATAGCGGACGCACACGTAAGGTTGCTCCCTCAGAAATACTTTCTATTAAATCTGCTTTGGTTTGTATGTTATGGGCACGTAGTTGTTGATCTAGGTAAATAACCATAATAACTGCGGTTTCTACTGCTACACCAGCAAGGGCAATAAATCCAACTACAACCGCAACGCTCATATTATAGCCAGCCAAATAAACACACCACATACCACCAAGTAAACCAAATGGCATAGAAAGCATAATTAATGCAGTTCTATCTAATCTACCAAAATGAAGCATTAATAATAAAAATATAATCATAATTGCAGCAGGAACAGCAATATCCATACGCGCTTCAGCTTCTAGCATTTGTTCAAACTGACCAGACCAAACAATGGAATAACCAGCGGGAAGTTTAACTTTTTCATTAACTACTTTTTGAGCATTCTTAACGTAAGTACCAATATCAATATCTGCAATATCTACAAATACCCAACCGGTAAGCCTTGCATTTTCAGATTTTATCATAGGAGGGCCTTCAACAAATTCAATTTTAGCAAGTTCACCTAATGGGATATGTTGCCCTGTTGGGGTAGGGATAAGAATATCCTCTATATCTTTAGGAGATTCACGGAATTTACGTTCATAACGCATCATAATATTATAACGTTCCCGCCCTTGAATAGATTCAGCAAGTTTCATACCGCCGAGTGAAGTCTGGATAACTTTTTGGAACATGCCCAAATCAATATTTTGGCGAGCAAGTTCATCTCTATTTGGAGTTATTTCCAAATATTTACCACCCACGACTCTATCTGCAAATGCACTTCTAGTACCTTTTACATTCTTAACAGCAGCTTCAACATCTAAGGCAATACGGCTAATTTCTTTTAAATCATTCCCTAGTATTTTAATACCTATAGGAGTACGAATACCTGTTGATATCATATCCATACGAATTTTAATAGGGTATCCCCAACTGTTTACTACCCCAGGAAGTTTAACTGTTTTGTTTAAATCATTAATTAAATCATCAACTGTTAAACCTTCACGCCATTCATCTTTTGGTTTTAGGCGTATCCAAGTTTCTATCATGGTTATGGGGGCTGAATCGGTTGCTGTATCTGCTCTACCAACTTTACCAAAAACTCTTTCAATTTCTGGTACTGTTTTAATTAGTCTGTTTGTTTGGGCTAAAATTTCCTTGGCTTTAGTAATGGAAACTCCAGGCAGGGTTGTTGGCATATATAAAAGTTCACCTTCATATAAAGCAGGCATAAATTCAGACCCAGTTTGAGTAACAGGAACAACCATACTAGCAAGAAATGTTAATGCCATTGCAAGAGTTAACCATTTCTTTTTAAGTGCTAATGCTAAAACAGGTTTGTATAGTTTTACAAAAAATCTGTTTACAGGGTTTTCTTCTTCTTTTCTAATTCTTCCACGGATTAACCACAGCATAAGCACAGGCACAACAGTTACAGAAAGTAGTGCTGCAAAACCCATAGCATAAGTTTTAGTAAATGCAAGAGGAGTAAATAAACGATAAGATTGACCTGTTAAAGCAAAAACAGGCACAAAAGAAACTGTAATAATTAATAGGGAGAAAAATAACCCTGGGCCAACTTCTTTGGCGGCAAGGGTGAGGGCTTCACGTTTTTCTGACCAAGGTGCATTTTTAGCTAAACCAGAAAGTTTTCTGTGGGCATTTTCTACCATAACAACGGAGGCATCAACCATTGCACCAATGGCAATGGCAATACCACCAAGTGACATTATGTTAGCAGTAATACCCTGTGCTGACATAACAATAAATGCTGCTAAAATACCAAGGGGAAGGGTAATAATAGCAACAAATGCACTACGAACATGTAATAAAAACAGAAAACAAACTAAGGCTACAATTAAAGCTTCTTCTAAAAGCTTGGTTCTTAAATATTCAACAGCATCTTCAATTAAAGGTGCTCTATCATATACAGTAACAATTTCAATACCTTCTGGTAAGCCATTTTGTAGTTGTTTTAGCTTTTCTTTTACACCATTAATTACATTCAAGGCATTTTCACCACTTCGCATAATAACAACACCAGCAACAACTTCACCTTCACCGTTAAGTTCTACTACACCACGGCGTAGTTCTGGGCCTTCAATAATACGTGCTACATCACTAAGTAGTACTGGTGTTCCATTTTTTGAATAAATAACTACTTTTTTAAGCTCATCTAGGTTGGTTATATAGCCTTTTGAACGGATCATCATTTCCATTTCTGCCTGTTCAATAACTCTTCCACCAACTTCTTTACTTGCTTGTTTAACAGCAGATACAATTTTACTTAGTGGAACATTGTAAGCACGTAAACGGTTAGGATCTATTAGTACTTGATATTCTTTAGTAAAACCACCAACAGAAGCAACTTCTGAAACACCTTTAACAGTTGCTAGTTCAAACTTTAAAAACCAATCTTGTAATGTGCGTAAGTAGGCAAGATCATATTTACCAGTTTTATCCACTAATGCATATTGATAAACCCAACCAACACCAGTAGCATCTGGGCCAATTTGTGGTTTTGCATTTGCGGGTAAATCACCTTGAATTTTTGATAATGCTTCAATTACACGGCTACGCGCCCAGTATTGATCAACATCATCTTCAAATATAATATACACAAAAGAAGAACCAAACATAGAAAAACCACGAACATCTTTGGTTTTTGGTAAGCCTAGCATAGTTGTTGATAACGGGTAAGTAACTAAATCTTCAATAATTTGTGGAGACTGCCCAGGAAAATCTGTACGAATAATAACCTGAGTATCAGATAAATCAGGAATAGCATCTAACGGAGTATTTTTTACAGCCAACCAACCAGCAAGTACTAAAGTACCCATCATAACCATAACTAAAAGTTGGTTATGAATTGACCATTCAATTATTTTAGCAACAAATGATTTGGTAGGATCGTGGGATAAATGATCGTTACCATTTTGATTATTTGGTGTTGTCATTTATTTTTCTCCTGTTAGTGGTTTTGCCATAGACATACCGGTACTGTATGGGTTTTTAGGTTTTTCACCCAGTTGTACCCAAGTTCCGCTAGTTTCATGATCAGTGAACATTTTTAAACCTTTTTCTATGTAATGGTTTGGGTTACCTTCTGTTATCCAAGGTGTTAAAGCAACCATTAAGCGAGTAAGTGCTAGTTGTAGTTCTTTATCTGTTACACTATCTTTAGCTTCTAAAATTGCTTTTTCTGCATTTTCTAGAATAAACTGAAGTTTTGTTCCTCTGAATTTAGGGATAAGATGATCATTTACTTTTAATGAAGGCATTATATAGTTTGCATCAAATTCTTTATTGGTTGTTAATGTTTCATGCAGATATATTGCTACATCTACAAGATGATCTATCATTTTAAGCTGTTCATCATCAACATTAAGCTCATTTAAAGGTTTTTGAGCTAGTTGTAATTTACGGAAAGATTCACGCAGAGAACTTTCTGAATCAATTAAGAATTGACTACTAACAACAACATTATCACCATCATTAATTCCAGATTTTATTTCTGTACGACCTTTAGTTTGAATACCTGTTGTTACTTTTTGAGGTTGAAAACGACCATTACCTAAGGCAACTACAATGTAATCTCCATCAGAGCTTTTAAGAATTGCTTCACTTGGAACTGCTAAGCGTTTATCTATGTTTGTTTCAAATGTAACATCTGCGTATGCTCCGGGTTTTAGCTCTCCATTTTTGTTATCTAGAACTAAACGAACTTGACCTGTTCTGGTTTTTGCATCTAAGGTTGGGTAAATGTAATCAATTCTTGCAGTTCTTTCAATATCACCTAAGTTAGGTAATACTACTGTTGCTTTACCGTTATTTACTAAAAATTGCATATCTTTTTCGGCAATGCTTACGTTTATCCATACACTAGAGT
>JALTLI010000193.1 GCA_027005635.1 Alphaproteobacteria bacterium | reverse complement strand
AATGGGCAGGTCTTTCTGTTGGTTATGGTGAAAATAAAGATGAAGATATGGAAGGTGCGCTACAAGCCATTGAGGATATGCTAACAGCTGATGAACTTAGGCGAGCAAAAGCTGTGCTTAAAAAAGCCATGGCAAAGCGTGATGCTAGTTATGGCGGTATGGGGGCTTATGGTAGACAATAAAAAAAGGAGCATTAAGCTCCTTTTTTTTACGCAGAAACCATAGTATGAAGCTTATATTGGTTAATAGTTATTGTTGAAAGTGTATTTAAAAAAGTAATAGATGCATCTTCAATTTTTGCAAATATACCTTTTTGTTCGGCATTTTCTTGCCTTACATAACTAAATAAATCTTCAGTTCCAATAATATATGAAATATGAATTTCTTCTAGTAGTTCAAAAGCTAATTGATACTGTTTAAGTTTAATACAGGAAAGTAAAAGTATAGCTTTCATGTGTAGTGGTTTAGTTAATATTGGTACTGAATTTTTTATTTTACCAAGTACTATCAATGCTTCCTCTTGAGCGACATCTCTATCAAAGAAAATAGAGAATTTATGCAGAATAATATCCTGTAAATCTTTATCATACGGGGTATCATATTTATTATTTATTATTGTTAAATAATCATCAACAATATCATTAATAATATCTGGTAACATATTGTTAGCATGTATTATTTTAATTATTAGTTCATCTTTTGTACTAGGGGAAAAACTTTCTAACCATATATCATTCATGATATTTTCCTCTTGGGTGGATTTTTATGAAAGGTATAGAAGATTGCTTTTAGGTTGTTTATGTATAGTAATTAATTAGCTTATTTTAGTCAAGATATTAGATTTTTTGCCAATAAATATACAGTATGTATACTGTTTGTTTATATTTTATTTAGTTTACCAATTCTGCCCTAAATAAAATATTGTGGTTTTAGAATTTTTTCTAAACATACCCACTCCATTACTTAAAATTATAACAAAATGGAGAAAGACAAATGTCTATTCAACTTTCAGATAATTTATCTAAACAGTTTGAAGCAGAAGTACATCATGCTTTTCAATCTATGGGTAAATTGCGCAATAGTGTGCGCGTTAAAAACGTAAAAGGGAACCAAGTTCAGTTTCCTGTTATGGATAAAGGTTCTGCGGTAACACGTGGATTAACATCAACTAGTATTCCGTTAATGGATGTAGCTTATACACCTGTAACCGCTACTCTTGCTAATTATACAGCTTCAGAATTAACTGATATTTTTGAAAATTCTCAAGTTAGTTTTGATGAACGTGAAGAATTAGTAAAAGTTATTGCAGGTGCTTTAGCGCGCAGAATGGATCAAATTATTCTTGATGCATTAGCAGCCTCAGCTACAACTAATACAGTAGCAGATAATATTTCTGGTGCTGTTGATAATATGACTTTAGCAGCAATACGTGAATCTGCACGCTTACTAGATACTGGTAACGTAAATAAAGATGAACGTACTTTAGTTATCCATGCAAAGGGATTGCATAACTTACTTGCAGATAGCCAAATAACATCATCTGATTTTGCAAATATTAAAGCGCTAATGGATGGTAACCTAGATACCTTTTACGGTTTTAAAGTTATTACAATTGGTGATATGGCAGAAGGTGGCTTGCCTTTAGCAACCACTTCTCGTACTAACTACGCTTTTGCCCGTGATGCAATGGGTGTTGGTGTAAACCTTGAACGTGTTGAAGTAAACTATGAACCAGCTTATGGTGCATGGCGTACAACAGGATTTTTAAGTGCTGGCGCTGCTGCAATTGATGACAGTGGTATTGTTAAAATCACTACTGATGAAACTTAAGATTTAAGTTTTATTAAACAAAAAACCCGCTTTTGCGGGTTTTTTGTTTTTTTATCGTTTTAAGGTTTGTATAATTGGTCTCCAAGTGTTGCTTGGTAACCTAAACCAGCTTCTTGTAACCAAGTCAGCAGTTTATTAAAAGCTTCTTTTTGGATGTTTATTTCTTCATTTGTTAGTGGTTCTTGGCTTGTTTTGTCTGAAACAATAATCAATGAAGTTGCATCTTTTCTGTAGTAAAGACCAAAATTATTTTGGCTAACTATTTTAACACCTTTACCAAAATCAGATTTTAGAAAATCATCTTTCATTAAAGATAAACCATTTTCCACTTTAAATTTAAAGTGAAAATTATTTACTGGTGGGGTGTATCTTGCTTGTTGTTGCATAATATTATTTCTCCGCCTATAGAGAGGCATTAAATGAAAAGGAATAGGTATTAAATACCAAGTTAAAGCAACTAAAATATATAT
>JALTLI010000192.1 GCA_027005635.1 Alphaproteobacteria bacterium | reverse complement strand
CAATAAAAGACTTGTATGCATTTTTTTGTAGGTATTGCACAATTAGTAACAAACTTACAACGTATACATTAAATATGTTGTATATTTACCAACAACCATAAGTATAATTAGCTTTTTATAATACCTTTATGTATGCAATTTTTAAGGTGTATTTTACATAAAACGGCTTTTATTTCTTTTAAATAATAGTTGTGACATGTATAGTAATTTTATTTAAATTACTCAAATCAAAATAAATTAAATTAGTAAATAATTGATAATAAATTATAAACATTTACAGGCTATTTTTTTATGCACTATGTGCATAGGAATAACTTCGTGTTCTGATGATAAAAATATAACTACTTATACAACAAAAAAAACTGCATATTTTGTTTCTCCTACTTGGCAAAAACCAAATACATGGCAATTAGCCCCTCTAACTCATATTTCTCAGCTAGCTGTTTTTAAAGTTGGTAATGCAAAAGCATCTATTAGTATGCTTAATGGTAATGGTGGCGGTATTCTTTTAAATGTTAATCGATGGAGAAGACAGTTACAATTACCCCCTTTAAATAAACAACAACTAGATAATGAAATTCGTAAAATAGGTAACTGGACACTTATAAAATTAACAGATAAAAACAAAGAAAATGCAATTTTTGGAGCAATTCAGCAAAATAATCAATATACAATTTTTGCAAAACTATCTGGTAGTGTAAATACATTGAATATTCAGGCAGAAACATTTCTTCAGTTTATAACATCAATAAATACAAAGGTTAAATAGCTTTATATGAAAAAGTATTTATTATTACTTGGTAAAACAGAGGTGTTTTTTGTAGCTCTTCTATGGCTAATGGTACTACTTGTTGCGGGTACTATTGCTCAAAAAGATATTGGCTTATACCAAGCACAGGAAAAATATTTCTCTAGCTTTATATTTTATATAAAAGGTATTCCATTCCCCGCTGGATACACTATTATGAGCATAATTTCTTTATCTTTAGCAATAAAATTATTCAAACAAAAGTGGAACTACAAAAACTCTGGGACTATCATTACTCATATCGGCGCCTTGATGTTGCTATTTGGTGGTTTTTTAACAGCTGTTTCAAGTTCTGAAGGTAATATGGTTATTAAAGAGGGTGAAACTGCTAATTATATTGAAGATTATCACCAAAAAGAAATTGTATTTATTAATACTTCCAAACAAAACTTAGATACTATTACCTCTTTTTCAGGCGCACAGTTAAAAACTAAAAATATACTTAAACACAAGTCAATACCATTTAATGCAGAAATAATAAATTATTATTATAATAGTAATCTAACCATAGAAAATGGTAAATTAGCATTAAAAAATAAGCCGCCCGAAAAAGTTAATGAAGAAAACATAGCTGGTGTAACATTAAAAATAAATAATAATATTTATAATATAAATGAACAAACTTTGATTTCACCAAAAATAGATAGTTATATTATAAAAATCAGGAATAAACGTACATATTTACCATTTAATGTGGAGCTTATTAAATTCACAAAAGAAACCCACCCAGGGAGCAATTTAGCTAAAACATACTCATCAGAAATAATTTTGCATGATAATAATATTAACTGGCATAGCCTTATAAAAATGAATAATCCTTTGCGTTATCAAGGTTATACATTTTTTCAATCTTCTTATATAGGTGATAACATAACCGTTTTGGCAGTTGTTAAAAACCTAGGTAGATTATTCCCATATATAGCCAGTATTATTATGAGTATAGGCTTATTAATTCATCTATTTCAAAGGCTTCCGAACCTATTTAGGAGGAGAAAATAATGCGTCTATTAGCCATATTAATAATTCTATTTAGCTTATATTCTCAAGCATCTTTTGCCAACGTACAACAAGGCTATATTGCATTTGAAAGTATTCCTATTTTGCACAATGGAAGGGTTAAACCACTAGATACATTTGCGAAATCAACATTATTAAGTATAAATGGTAAATCAACTATATATGATGAGGCAACGAACAATAAAATAAATTCAACCAAATGGTTTATTGAGTTATTATTTAATCCACAAAATTCCTATAAAAGAAAAATATTTAATATAGCTAATCCTAATATTATTAATGTATTAAGCCTAAAAACTACTAAAAATCATAGGTATAGCTTTGCAGTTTTAACTAAAGCCATTAAAAATAATTTTACTATGATAAATGAGCTTGCAAATATACCCAACAAGCAAAGATCATTAGAACAACAGCAAATAGTTGATATATATTTAAAAACTATTCAATATTTTCAAATAAGTCGTTCTTTATCTCTGTTATTA
>JALTLI010000191.1 GCA_027005635.1 Alphaproteobacteria bacterium | reverse complement strand
CCCTAGAAAGAAGAAATATACTAAACGATATCCGTAGTATAGCTAATATGTATGATATAGTATTTTTAGATATAGCTGCAGGAATAAATGATGAAGTTTTAGGCTTTGCAAATTTTGCTGATAGAACTGTTTTAGTTGTAACCCCCGATCCTAGTTCAGTAACAGATGCCTACGCTGTAATAAAATTATTAAAATCTAAGTACGATAAAAATACTTGTGAAGTACTAGTAAACCAAGCATGCGGTGAAATGGAAGGTAAAAAAACCTACGAAAAAATTCACATGGCTGCTGAAAGATTTTTAAACTTACAACTTCCATTACTAGGTGTAATTCCACAAGATAGGCAATACGCATCTGCAATAAAAATGCAAGAATTAGCATCAAGCACCTTCCCTAATTGTAAAGCAATAGAACGTCTAGAAAAAGTTGCAACTAACTTACTACAACAACAGCAAAACCGTGCTGCATAGATGTGATTGGTGTGGTACAGACCCACTTTATACCAAGTATCATGATGAAGAATGGGGTGTTCCTATATATAATGATAAACAAATGTTTGCTCATTTATTTTTAGAAAGTTTTCAAGCTGGTTTAAGTTGGTTAACAATTCTAAAAAAACGTGATAATTTTGCAAAAGCATTCGCAAATTTCAACCCAGAAAAAATAGCTTTTTTTACTGAAAGCGATATTAATAAACTAGTTTTAAACTCTGATATTATTCGTCATCGTGGAAAAATTGAAGCTGTAATTAATAACGCACAAAAGTTTTTAGAAATCCAAGAAAAAACAAATGGCTTTGCAAATATGCTATGGGATTTTGTAGATGGTTCACCAATTCAAAATAGTTGGCAAAAAATGGAAGATATTCCTTCCATAACTCCTGAATCTGAAAAAATGGCGAAACATTTAAAAAAATTAGGTTTTAAATTTATCGGTGCTACAACTTGTTACGCCCATATGCAAGCAACTGGCATGGTTAATGACCATTTAACTCATTGTTTTAAACATAAATTACTATACAAAAAATTATAAGTGTAAAAATGGTACAAATAATGCATAATAAATACCATGCAAGTTAATGATCAAACAGCTTTGGCAATTATTAAAGGCTCTTCTAAGGGAGCAGAAAAAGTTGAACTGAAACTAGATAAACCCATTCCCAAAGAAATAATGGGCAAAGTTATTAGAGCAAAAATAACTGATATAAAAAAAGATGGTTCTGTAAAACTAACCATGCCTAACGGTAAAGTCATTACTGGAAAATTAGCAGAACCTTTACCCAAAGGTAGTGAAATTATGTTCACCACTAATGCAGAAGGTGAAGTAAAAGTTATAAAGCTAAAAATACCAGAAAATAAACAAGAACTCCCCCAGCAAAAAGGCTCTAAAAACAATAAAAATGATACTTCAAATAATCAAAATAAAACTGGCAAAGAAACCTTAAAACAAACCAGTAAGCAACAAAATAAAAATCAACAAATAACTGAAAAACCAGTTAAAATACAAACAGTTGGTAACAAACCTCTATCTATGAATTTAGGCCCAAGATTTAATGTTACTGTTACTTCTAATCAACCTAATTCTAATGGCTTTCAGCAAGTTATTTTACCAGATGTAGCAAAAACAAAATTAAATATTAAGCTACCGCAAACTGTTCCTGTTGGTACAAAGTTAACTATAAAAATTCTTGCTCATGATGAAGCTAAAGTTCTTAATGTAAAGGAACCTAAAGCAAATGAACGCTTGTTTACTACTAATACTCAAGAAAAATTAGTATCTAAAACTGTTAAATTTGAAACCAAAGACCCTGCACTAAATAATGTTGGTTCTAAGTTGCAGGTAACTGTTAATTCACCTATTCAAAATAAAAAAGGTTTTTTTAAAGCCACACTTGCAAATAATGAAAAAGTAACAATAAGCCTAAAACTTCCGCAAGATACAAAAGAAGGAACACGTTTAAGTATTAAAATTTTACCAAAAAATGAAGCCTTAATTACCAAAGAAGAACCACCGATAACTGGTAGAAATTTACTAGCTAATAAAGTATTAAAAAAACCACAGCAATTAGCCTTACAACAACAAAGTAAAGAACCTTCGGTAACATTTAATAAAAATGAACTACCTCCAATAAAAGTTAAATTTGCAGAAAATCTTGTTTTTCCAAAAGATATGGATACTTCATCAGCACAAAAAGCAAATTCTACTAGTACAGTAATAGCCAATTCCACACTATTAGATAAAATAAAAATCATAGTTCCACAAAGTGCAAAACTAGATTTAATTACAAAATCTATCAAGCTATTAACCGAACCAACCGGAAGTAATGGCAAACAAGGTGGAGAAACTATAAAAATTCCTCTTAATACACCAATTGCTGGCAAAGTATCTGAATTTTCAGGGACTTCTAGCAACACTAATAAGCCCAATTATATTTTAAAGCTTCCCCAAGGGCTACGTTTAGATGTAAACTCACAACTACCAATAGCAAAAGGAGCAACAATGGGGATACGTTTCACACCTAATGGAATTGCAGAAGTTGTACGAATTGTAGAGCCTCTTCCTATTAATTCTCAAAATAACCAAGAAGGCTATAAACAACCAGATTTGCAAAGCTTGTCTCAGCAAAAAGTTAATTACAAACCAGCAGAAAAAATTCTAAATTTACCAATTGGTAGTAAATTTACAGCAATTGTATCTAGTAAAAGTGAGGGTGGAATACAAACTCTTGCTATGCCAAATGGACAAAAATTTCAAACTCATAGTACTAAACCATTACCAATTGGGGCAGAAGTTACAGTTAAAATATCATCAAATGGAGAAGCAGAAATAACTCAACTAAATATGCCATCTGCTAACTTAAAAGCCGAAGCATTATTAGATTTTTCCAGAAGATGGGGAGAATTACAAAAAGCATTTAATTTATTAAAACAAACTCACCCAGAAACCCTTGATAAAATAAAAAAACAACTACCAAACCCTGAAACAAAAGCTATGTTACCATCTCTTCTTCAATTTGCAGAGGCTGTTAGTAACCACAATAAAACTAAATTTTTAGGTGATGAAACTTTAAATTTACTTAAATCATTAGGTGTCGATTTTACTTCTGACTTACAACAACTTCATCATTTACAGCAAAAACCAGATAATCCAGATGGCTGGAGATCTTTTTTCTTCCCATTTATTAACGGTGAAAATAGTGATCAGGCTGGTTTTTACTGGCGCAACCAAGAAAAAGATAATAACAATGAGAAAAATACTCGTTTTGTAGTAAATTTATCTATGTCAGAACTTGGCGCAGTGCAAATTGATGGACTTATGCAAGATAAACATATGATGTTAAAAATTCGCCTACATAAACTTCCTTCTGAAGATTTTGCCGAAGAAATAAACAATGTAGTACAAAAAATACTAGAACCTATTGAAATAAAAGGAACTATTTCGGTTGAAATTAGTGATACATTTGAAACTGATCCTTTACATGATATTTTACAACAAGAAAATCATACAGGTTTAGTTGTTTAAGCTACACATAAATAATTATTTAAGATATAATCACTTATTCTAAATTAAGAAATAATAAAAAGGATAGATATGGAAACTCTAAGCGGTGATTTATTTACAAAATATGCAGATTTTATTTATGAAATTTCTGGAATGAGGTTTAGTGAATCTAAAGCATATTACTTATCATCTAAAATAAGTAACCGTATGAATGCCTTAGCCATGAACAGCTTTCAGGAGTATTATACATTTATTAAGTCTCCACAAGCAAAAGCTACTGAGCATACACTACTTATGAATGAAATAACTATTAATGAAACTTTCTTCTTTAGAAACCAACCTCAATTAAAAGATTTTGAAGAATATGTATTAAAGCCCACACTTGCAGATTTACGTAAGCAAGGTAAAAGCAAAATCAGAATTTGGAGCTGTGCTGCATCTACTGGTGATGAAGCCTATACTGTAGCATTTCAATGTATGAATTTACCAGAAGCAAAAGGCTTTACAGTAGAAATTGTTGGTACAGATATCAGCCGTAGAGCAATTGAAAAAGCTAAAGCAGGTATCTACACAAAATATGCCATAAGAAACATTCCACAAGATTTAATGCAACGTTGCTTTACCCGCAATGAACAAGATGACACATATATTATAAGCGATGAAATAAAACGCATGGTTAAATTCCAAGAAGGTAACCTTATGGATGCTAGCCGTATTCGTATGATTGGTCAATTTGATATAGCTTTTTGTAGAAATGTACTTATTTACTTTGATGAAGCATCAAAAGTTGTGGTGCTAAATAATATCTCTTCAGCATTACATGCAAATGGTTACCTTCTTGTTGGGCACTCAGAAAATCTTTATCCTCAACGTGATATTTTCCGTCAGTGTAAAGAAATGGGTCAATCACTTGCTTATCAAAAAGCTGAAACTATTAAAAAGGCTAATTTAATTAAACTAGGTCTTGCATAAATGAAGCTAACAGCAAAATCAATAGCTAGCCATTCTGCAAAACAGGTTTTTACTATTGAAGCTCCGCTGGAAGAAAATCAACAATTGGTTCTTCGCTATGTTCCAGATAGAGACATGATAGAATGTGAAGATTTCCAAAAATGGTTAAATATACAAGTAAAAGAAAATAATGAAACTCTTGAAGAGTTGACAACCAAAATTGGCTCTCATTTTTATAATGAAATACTACCTAAATATATGGATTTAAAAATACATTATGCCAGAAAAGATGGTTTGAAAAGCTATGCATATTTTGTCCATCATCAGCCAGAATATAAACTTCCTGTAATATTACATAGTATTTTTAATTAATATTAAATTACTTCCTTCTGTGCATACTAGAAGCTATTTCATCTAATTCATTTACATCTTTTTTAACTTGTTCTTTACGAATAACTTCTATTTTTCTTTGTAGAACAATATCATTTGTTTTTTGCTCTTGATATAAAACTAGTAATTCTGCTCTTTTTTCTTCAAGCTCTTTAATGGTTAATTCTATGGCTTGGTTTATTAAATCAATTTCATCTTCTGCTTTTGCCTGAAATTTTCCTGACATTTCATAAAGTAAAGGAGTACTTGCTTCACTTGCAATACAAGCTTCAACTTCTATGCTGGTAAGTAGATGCTTTTTTCTATCTTCCATTGCATCTAGGCGATATTGAATTGCGCTTATTTCCTTTTGTTTTTCTTCCACTGCATTTTCGCTAAGTTTAAGTAATGTTTCAATTGTTTTGATAGAATTTGCCATAATTAATCACCCATAATTGGCAATAATATTGTAGAAAGTTCAGCATAACTTTCTGCCAATGTTTTATGCTCAGTCATATCTTGTTGAAGAAATGCTTCTAGTTTTGGATAATATTCAATGGCTAAATCAACCTTAGCATCTGATCCCTTTTTATATGCACCTAAACGAATAAGTTCTTCCATATCATTGTATGTTGCTAAAATCTCTTTGGCTTTGCGTAAAACTTTATATTCATCTTTTGTTAAACATTGCGGAACCATACGGCTAATGGATTTTAAAATATTAATAGATGGAAAATGCCCGCGCTCAGCAAGTGCTCTATCTAGAACAATATGACCATCAACAATTCCACGAACTGCATCGGCAATTGGTTCATCTAAATCACCACCTTCAACTAAAACTGTAAAAATTGCTGTTATATTACCTTTTTCAGTTCCGGGGCCTGCTCTTTCTAGTAATCTTGGTAATTCTGCAAATACTGACGGGGTGAAACCACGTGTTGTTGGTGGTTCTCCTGCACTTAAACCTATTTCACGCTGAGCAATGGCAAAACGAGTCAAACTATCCATAAGTAGCATAACTTTAAAACCGCAATCTCTGTAATACTCGGCAATTGCCATGGTGGTATATGCTGCTTGTCTGCGCATTAGTGGTGGTTCATCACCTGTTGCCACAACTACAACTGATTTTTTTAAGCCATCTTCACCAAGTTGTTTTTCAATAAATTCGTTAACTTCTCTGCCCCGTTCACCAATTAAGCCAATAACTACAACTTCTGCTTCTGTGTACCTTGCTATCATAGACATTAAAACAGATTTACCAACACCAGAACCAGAAAAAATCCCCATACGCTGACCATCACATAAAGTCAAAAAGCTATTAATTGCTTTAACTCCAACATCAAGTTTGCCTTCAACTAAGTTTCTTCTGCTTGCTAAAGGAGCAGAGGCCCTAAGAAGCATTTTAACTCCACCAATAGAAAGCTTACCCTTATCATCAATTGGTCTACCAAGACCATCAACTATTCTTCCCATATAACTATTATTTACAGCTAGTGTTGGGCTATCACTTACTGCATAAACTTTATTGCCAGGGCCAATGCCATCTACTATACCAAAGGGCATTAATAAAACTTTTTTGTTTTTATAGCCGACAATTTCTGCTTCACAATTTTTTCCATTACTAGCTTCTATAATGCACCTACTACCCATAGATGTTCCACTAATACCAGTACAAGATATCATTAAGCCAGAAATACCTTCAACTAAGCCATAAACTTTACTAAGTTTTTCACTTGCAATTTGTTGTGCTAAGTTATCTAAAATGGTCATTAATTTAGGTGCCTTTAATAATGTTGGTAATACAAATAACACACTAACTATAACAGAAGAGTGATTATAAAAACAATTCTTACGCTAAAAACTTGCTTTAAATCATTTATACTGTGATAATTATCAAAATAAGAAAAAATTAAGGATAATATACCTATGACAGAAACTGCAGTAACAGAAAGTGCTAAAGCTGATAATCCATCAATAAAAGCAAGTGATGTTGTACTACAACTTGTTACCTTTAGATTGCTAGAAGAAGAATTCGGTCTTCCTATCCTAGACGTTAGAGAAATAATTAGAATGACAGAAATAACTCCTGTTCCTAATTCTCCTGCATTTGTTGAAGGGGTAATTAATTTACGTGGTCAAATTATTCCAGTAGTTGATTTACGTAAACGTTTCAACTTAAATGCAAATGACCTAGACGACAATTCAAGAATAATAGTTGTTGAAATTGTTGGTAACATTTTAGGTTTAGTTGTAGATAGCGTTGCAGAAGTTTTACGTATTCCTGTAGATGCAATTAGCCCACCACCTGCTATTGTAGCAAATGGTATTGGCTCTGAATATATCCGTGGTATTACAAACCAAGATGATCAAATGCTTATTTTAATTGACCTTAAAAAAGTATTTAACCTACAGGAACTTTCAAGCCTTAGTTCTATTGAATAAATAAAAGCTTATTAAAAATAACCCGTAATTATGCGGGTTATTTTTTTCTTTAGATATAGCGATTTTATTAATCACATAAAAAAAGAGGCTACTAGAGCCTCTTTTAAAATTTGAAATCAACAAACTTTTTGAAATTATCTTCCGTAACGTTTGTTAAATTTATCAACACGACCTTCAAAATCCATCATTTTACGCTTACCTGTGTAAGCAGGGTGAGATTTTGGGTCAATTAAAAGAGTCATTTTATCGCCCTTTTTACCCCAAGTAGAACGTGTTTTAAATTCAGTACCATCAGTCATTACAACTGTAATTTCGTGGTAATCTGGGTGAATATCTTGTTTCATTTGTCTCTATCCTTTTCTAAACTTAGGCGCAATGTAACATATTCGTATAAAAGTGCAAGTGTTTTTACGCAAAAAAAGAATAAATAATATTAAAGATATATAAATTCTCAGTTAAAACACTATAGTGTTTTAACTGAGAATTTATAGGAAACACAACTATTTAGCTTTATTACAATCAGAAACAATATGTATGTCTCTTTGAGGATAAGGAATACTTATACCTTTTTTATCAAATGTTTCTTTAATTTCTTGATTTAAAAAGTAAATAGTTTCCCAAAAATCATCTTTTTTAGTCCATGCTCTAACCCTTATATCAACAGCATTATCACCTAAGCCACTAACTGCAACTAGGTGTTCTGGGTCTTTAAGAACTCTTTCATCTTTACTTAAAATATCATTGATAATTTTTTTAGCTTTTTTAATATCATCATTGTAGCCAATACCTATGGTTAAATTTATGCGTCTAGTTTTATTATGGCTAAAATTACGAATTACAGTATCCCATATTTTACCATTGGGTACTACAATATGAATATTTTCAGCAGTAGCAAGATCAGTTACAAATAAACCAATATCTTTTACTGTACCAGAAACGCCTCCAGCTTCAATATAATCACCAATTTTAAATGGACGGAATATTAAAAGCATAACCCCAGATGCAACATGGCTTAACGTACCCTGCAATGCCAAACCAATAGCCAAGCCAGCAGCACCAAGTATGGCAACTAAACTTGCAGTTTGGATACCAAACTGAGAAAGTACAGCAAGAACAGTAAATATTTTAATAGTATAACGAACTAAACTTGAAAGAAATCTGTTTAATGTTTCATCTGCATTAGGTAATTTACCTAAAGCTTTATATACTTTATCAGCAACCAAATTAGATGCATTCCAACCCACAATAAGAATAACTATAGCGCCAAGAACACTTAAGCCATAAGTTGTTACAATTTCAACTACTTTATCTATTGCACTTTGTATTGTTTCTTTCATTTTATAACCCTTATATTTATTAGTTTATATAAATTAAAGTTACTATATATCAAAAAAAGCTCTGCAACAATACAGAGCTTATTATATAGCTATTTAACTATAATTTAACTTAATTTAAATTTTTAATAGCATCATTAGTAATTTTAGACGCCATTTTTTTATCTACTGTTTCTAGTAGAATTTTTTCTGTTGCAAGCATTGCCATTTCAACAATTTCATCTTGTACTTCTTCTAGTGCTTTTGCTTTTGCTTGCTCAATACTTTTACGTGCAGTATCACTTTTTTTATTAAGCTCAGCTTCAAGTGTAGCTAATTGAGAAGATGCAATTTCTTTAGCATCATTTCTTGCTGTAGCAATAATATTAGTAGCTTCAGATTTAGCCGATGCAATTTGCTTTTTATAATCAGCTAAAGCTTTTTCTGCTTCACTACGCAAACTTGCAGCTTTTTCTATATCTGTGCGTATTTTACTAGAACGTTCATCTAGGGTAGATGTAATATTAGGAATAACAAAGCGCCAAACAATAAAAAATAAGCAACCAAAACTCAAAATCAACCAAGTTAATTGAGAGTTTAAAGATTCTAAATTTAACATTTCCATAATTAGATACTTCTATTTTGTATTTAAATTATATT
>JALTLI010000190.1 GCA_027005635.1 Alphaproteobacteria bacterium | reverse complement strand
TATTACTTATGCTGTATGCTGCTACTATTAATAAGCAGGCAAATAAAAGCATGGCAATTTTTTGCCTGCCTGAAATAAAGCCGGTAATTTCAACTTTTTCTGGTGTTATATCAATTATTGTTTCATTGCTCATACTTTTTTATGGTTTGCTATAATAATAATAAATCTGACAAAATTATCTTAAAAATTATTTAGCAATTTATGTAAATATTAAGTATTGTATTGTAATGAGTAATTATTCAAAAACAGAAGATGAGCTAGTTGGTATCTCTCATGGAGATTTAGATTTACGCATGGTTATTGCCATTGCTGGTGATAGAAGCATGAATGCAAGAGAGCAAAACACTCTACAACGCCTACAAGAAGAAAGAGGTGAATATTTATATGCTGATATGATATACGTTTTAACCCATCGGTCTTTTCCATCTAAGCAGGCGCAAATTTTATGGGCTGATATTTTATCTCATCGTAAACAATTAAAAAATAATCTTGGTAGAGACGTTGGAGTTTCTGTTGCTACACACGATTACCTTGAAAATATAAATCCTTTATTAAAAGGGGTTTCCATTATTGAAGAATCTAAAATGGAATTATTTGCTAATGTTGCAACCCACGATGGTTTAACCGGTCTGGTAGATAATATAACATTTAAGCATTGTTTAAATGATGAGCTAGAGCGCTTAACTAGGTATGGTGGCTGTTTGAGTTTAGTTATGTTTGATATTGATCATTTTAAAATGATTAATGATAAACATGGTCATGCAGAAGGTGATAGGGTTCTGCGTGAAATTTCCGATGTTATCCGCCTAGAAGTACGTAGAATTGATACAGCAGCACGCTATGGAGGAGAAGAATTTGCTACTATTTTACCAGGAATTCATAAAAATGAAGCCTTAATATTTGCAGAAAGATTGCGTAAAAATGTAGAAAGTGAATTCTTAAAAGGAAGTATACCTTTAACCATAAGCATTGGTATTGCTACAGTTGAAAAAGGAGATAGTGAAAGCGTTGAATCATTAATAAAAATTGCTGATACTAAGCTTTATGAAGCTAAAAATAGCGGCCGTAATCGTACCTGTTCATAAGTTTACGGGTGGAGATTACCTTTTTTACTTGTAATGTGCATGTATACACATTATATATTAATATACAGTTTTTTGTAGAATAATAATTATTAAAGTTTTACATAAGATATTATAATGGGTCAAAAGTTAAATATGGGGTTAAAATAACACATGAAACAAACAGTTAATGATATTCTTCTAGTTGCCGGAGAAAAAGGTAGTTCAATAGTTTATACAGTATCTTCTGGTAATAATCTTATTATTGGTGAAGGGCTAGATATAAATGCCATAACATTTAAAATTGACGGAACTGATTTAGTTATAGCTTCACCAGAAAGTGGTGAAATTCGTGTGGAAGGGTTTTCTCAGGTTGCAACACAAACTGATGGATTAACTATTACTCTACCAAATGGAGAACAAGTCCCTGCTACAAACCTACTTAGCCAACTAGCTAGTACAGATAATTTAATTGAACCGGCAGCCGGACCTGTTGCAGCAAATGACGGTGGATTTATTCAGCCAACAGCAGTTAATGATGTGTATAACCCAGATTTAGCAATTAGTGAAGTTATTGACCCATTTTTACTTGATGCTGGAACTATTCAAGCTCCGGAAGAAGACTTGTTGCAATTAAATAGTGCTGCTGTAGCTCCGGCAAATATTCTAGCTGATGGAGATGAAGCTGTAAATGTAACAGAAAGAGTTAGTAATTCTATTGTTTCTAATTTGCTAGATAATACTACAAACCCTGATGGTGGTGTTGAATCTGTTGTTTCTGTTGCGAATGCAAGTGTTGTTGATGGTTTAGGTAATCCTATTCCTGGCTATTTTGCTCAGGCTGTTAGTTCTAGTAGTCCTTCTATTGTTAGTATTATTAATGTATTTACTCCTAATGGTATTGCAAAACTTGTTGTTAATTCAGATGGTAATGTAGATTATACAGCTGGATCTGTATTTAATAGTATGGCTGCAAATGAAAATATAATTATAAATTTTGATTATAATGTTTCAGATACAATAGATACAGTAACATCAAAATTTAGTTTAAATATACAAGGTCTTAATAATAGACCAGATGCTGGTGATGATAGATATTCTACCAATGAAGATACACCTTTAACAATATCTGCACCAGGTATTCTTAATAATGATACAGACCCTGATGGAGATGTACTAACAACAAGTCTTGTAAGTGATGTTAGTAATGGTACATTATCATTAAACTCTGATGGCTCATTTACTTATGTTCCAAATGCTAATTATA
>JALTLI010000189.1 GCA_027005635.1 Alphaproteobacteria bacterium | reverse complement strand
ATTCTGCTTGATAAATTCAATTAGATGCTGTTTCCTTGATCTGATTGAATTAAGATTCCACGTGGCAATCATCATTTTTTTGTAGTCTTAGCTGTATTATTTTTGATTGTATTGAACACAGTTAAAGCTTGAGCAGTCATGCCAGCAATATCATTCGCTGATGCTGGAACAATAAGAGTATTGGATTTCCTAGCTATATTTCCGAAAGCTTCTACATACTGTTCTGCAACTTTTAGAGAGACAGCTGTATCTCCCCCTTTTTTTTCTGTGGCTAGAGCTATTATTTCAATGCTACTGGCTGTAGCATCTGCAACAAATTTTATTGCTTCAGCCTCTCCTTTGGCTCTATTCACTTGATCTGTATATGCAGCCTCAGATTCTAGCACAATTGCTTCTTTTGCTGCTTCAGCTATATTAATTTGTGATTGACGCTTTCCTTCTGATTCAAGAATTGCAGCTCTTTTCTGTCTATCTGCAGCAACTTGTAGCTCCATAGCCTCTAATACTGTTCCAGGAGGTTGAATATCTTTTATTTCATACCGCATACACTGTATCCCCCAGCTATTTGCAGCATCATTTATAGAGTTAACTATGCTAGCATTTAGTGTATCTCTTTCCTCAAAAGTTTTTTCCATAGTCATTTTACCAATCTCTGATCGCATGGTAGTTTGTGCTAATTGTGTGACCGCATAGAATGGATCAGTTACTCCATATGATGCTGCAATTGGGTCAACTACTTTGACATAAAGAACCCCATCAATATGTAGTGTAACGTTGTCTTTAGAAATAGAGCTCTGTTCTGTGATATCCATAGCTACTTCTTTCAGAGTGTGTTTATAAGCTACTCTATCAATAAATGGGATAATTAGGCTTAATCCAGGTTCTAATTTTCGATCGAATTTGCCAAGCCTTTCAATTATCCAGGCCTGTTGTTGAGGAACTATTTTGGCTCCTTTCATTGCTAAAATTGCAATCATTATTCCAATAAAAAGGTAAAAATCCATTATAGCTCACTTTAATTTTCAGTATTAAAAAAGTATTATTTTTTATTCTGATAGTCAATGCATAATAAAACTTAAGTTAGTCTATTTTGTTTTAACAAATAAAGTATTGCCTTTAACTTCTACTATCTCTACTTCTTCACCTTTCCTAATCGTTTGATTTTTAGTAGGCGAATATATTCTAGTATTCATAATGGTGCCTGACCATTTCGCTCTACCAGGCTTATTTTCTGATAAATCAGAATCTACTATTGTAGCATAACTACCTAGAATATTTTTATATTTAGTATTCTTTTTATTCTTTAGGTTTTTGAGAGGTTTCCATAGCACCAAAGTCCACAGCCCTGTTGCAATCAAAGCTAAAGACACTTGTAATATATACTGAGTACTATCCACTATGGTATAGTGAATAGAGATTGCAGTTGTCAGTGCACCTAACCCAATAAATAAAAGCGCTATAGTAGCAGCAAATGATTCTATAATTATAAAAAATGCTGCTATTATATACCATATATGAAGAGGGTCATTGATGGCCATAGAGTATCCTCATTCCTATAATATATCCTGATACAAAATATATACTATTTCTCAATTTCAGGCAAGTTTGCAGGAGAATTACTTAAACTTCTAAGATAGACAAGTATTGCAGCAATGTCCTCAGGTTTCTTAAAGCCTGCAAAACTCATTTTTGTGCCCTTAATATAGGCTTTTGGTTTTTTTAGAAATTTAAATAGTGATTCAAACTTCCATTCTCCACCTTTTGCCTTTAATGCTGATGAATATTTATAAGTATCATCAACAGCAACCTGAGAATTCACTATGTTCCAAAGATTAGGTCCTACTTTGTTATGACCACCTTCATTCAGTGTATGACATGCATGGCATTTTTTTGAAAGTTTTTTCCCTTTTGCAAAATCTGCTGCTGCCATGAGTGTTCCTAGTTGAACTTCTGGTTCTGGAGCTTTTTCCTTAGCAACAGCGCCACCTCTGATAGCAGTATCAGCAGTGGCTACAGAGAAGCCACGTTCTTCTGTAGAGAGTTGAGGGTGATATAAAAAATCAGTGATTTTGCCAGTAACCAACGCCACTAATCCTGCAAGTAATATTGCACCAGCTATCTTATTAATCTCAAAACCATTCATAATACGTCCCTAATAGTATAGAATTTTGCTGTCAGTAAAACAGTATTAATAAAACCATCCCAATTGAAGCTATCACAAGTAATTATAGTCATAAGTTTTTCTATTCTACAACACAATATTTTCTAAATTTATAAAAACTGTGTAATTAGGGTAAGAGAAAAACCTTGAATTTTAATATGATTTGGTGCAGCATACATAT
>JALTLI010000188.1 GCA_027005635.1 Alphaproteobacteria bacterium | reverse complement strand
TGGGAAGGCGGTGTTGCCAATGGTGATATTACAATGAACTTTGGTGATTACACTGGTGGCCCATTGTTTGATACCTTGCCTGCAGGCTTACAATTTGGTGATGATGTGCTTGATTTATCAATTGATGCTAATGATGCAAACGCACCTGCTACAACACTTGGTAACTATGCTATAGCGTCTCTTGGTGCTAATACCCTTCAATTAACAGAGCCAGATGGAAGTGTATTTACAGCAACTGTACCAACTTCAGCTGCTAACCGTTCAATAGATTTTGGTAACGGTATAACACTTACAGTTAGTTCAAACTGGGTAACACCTGGTGCTGGTGCAATTGGTACAGCAACTATTTCAGGTACAACCGCAGCCCTAGATTTAGGCCGTGGTACTGATGGTATAGTACAATTTGCTTCAGCTTTTAATACAAGCTTTATTACCCAAGATGGTTTCGGTTCTGGTACCTTAAGTGCGGTAACAGTAGATGAAGAAGGCTATGTAATTGGTAACTTTACTAATGGTGAAGCGAAAAAACTATGGAAACTAGCAATATCAGTATTCCAAGACCCAGCATCAATGGAAGTAGTATCAAATAACATGCTACGTGAAACAGATGCTTCTGGTAGACCTCTTTACAAAGAAGCTGGTGTTGGTGGTACAGCGAATATTGTATCTGGTTCATTGGAATCTTCAACAGTGGATATCTCTGGTGAATTTTCTAAAATGATTGTGAGTCAGCGTGCTTTCCAAGCTAGTTCATCAATTATTACAACAGCAGACCAAATGCTAAATGAATTGCTACAAATTAGATAATAATTAAAGTAGCTAATAAATAAGCAAGGGCTGTTAGATAAAATATTTAACAGCCAAGCTTAAAAGGGTAAATTAGTTGGAATTTGGGGCGGGATTTAGTTCAATCTAAATATCTTCCAAATAACAATTAATTTAAATGGCTGGAGTTTTCTCTCCCCCCCCCTTTGAACACCTTCCAGCCAGCTTAGGGAGCCTCATGTAGAGGCTCCTTTTTTGTGTTATGACAAAAAAAATCAACATGCTATACTTGAAACATAAAAACAAGAAAGCTAATATAAGTGAAACTAAACATACAACCAATCACAAAAAATAATATTACACTTTCATTAATCCATGAAAATGATGTTGAAGAATACGCTAAATTATTACTAAAAAATAAAAAATGGCTTAGTGATAAAACATCATGGGTTCCTGCATCTAATTCACTGCCAGATTTAATATCTGCAATAAAACAAAGCATAAAACACCTTTATATAGATGATATAAAAAATATCCGTGCCATTACATTTGTTATAAAAAATGATAAAAATAAAATAATAGGCATTATGTATGTAGGTGTAGAAGATTTTCAAGTTCCTGCATTTTCCATTGGCTACTGGATAGATGAATTACATTCAAATAAAGGTTACATGCACACAAGCGTTGCAATTATAGAAGATATTTTATTCAACCAATTACAAGCAAAACGCATAGAAATAAAATGCGATATAAAAAACCTAGCATCTGCCAAAATTGCCAACAAAAATAATTTTGAATTTGAAGGAACAAACAAAAAAGCATCAATGCTTAATGGTGAAATTATTGATGTTTGTTGCTACGCTAAAATTGCCAATTAGTTTTTATTAAATTATTTTGCATTGTGTAGGCATCAATAATATTTGTCATTAAAGAAGTAACAGTCATTGGCCCTATACCACCAGGAACAGGAGTTATTGCAGAAAGTTGCCCCATACAACTTTGAATATTAATATCACCGCATAACTTACCATTTTCATCTCTGTTCATACCAACATCAATTGCTACAGCACCTTGTTTTAATATTTCACCACTAATAAAATTTGCATTACCAACTGCACTAACAATTATATCTGCATTTTTAAGATGATAGCTAACATCATTAGTATCAATATGACAATTAATAACAGTAGCACCAGCATCAACTAATAAATTAGATAAAGGTCTACCAACTAAATGAGATTGCCCAATAACCGTAGCCACCTTCCCTTTAGGTTCAATTTTTGCATATTTTAATAAACGCATAATTCCTAGTGGAGTTGCTGGTAAAATAGCATCATTTTGTCTCATGGCTGTTAGGCCTGTATTTGTGGCAGTTAAACCATCTACATCTTTTAAGGTGGCTATTTTATTTACTGCCTTTAAACCATCTAAGTGTTTTGGTAGCGGTAATTGTAATAAAATTGCGGTTACTTCTTTATCATTATTTAAGGCATCAATTAGCTCTTCTAAATTATTTTGGCTAGTATTTACAGGTAATGAAATATGATGAGTTTCAATTCCACATTCTTCAGCTATTTCAATTTTTTTCTTTACGTATAAATGAGAAGCCTCATCATCACCAACAGAAATAACACTAAAATGTAGGTTTACCCCATTATTTGTATATTCAGTAACTTTTGTACGCACCTGCTCTAAGAGGTGTTTTTGCAACGGTTTAGCTTTTAAAAGTTTTGTATTTATGCTCATTTAGTACTTCTTGTCAGTTATTTGTTTTGTTCTGTATAACAAAAGAGTATTATAGAACCTAGAAAAATAATAAAGAATAAAAATAAAATGTCTGCAAAAAAATTTATTACGTTAGTAACTGGCCTTTCAGGTAGCGGTAAATCAGAAGCTCTTCGTTGTTTCGAAGATATGGGATACGAGGCAATTGATAACATGCCCCTACGCCTAATACCTGCCTTAATTTCTGATATTGATACATTACCAGATAAACTTGCTTTAGGTATGGATGTTAGAAATCATGATATTTCTACTCATTACGAAGAAGCTATTCAACTAATCAGAGATAATCCTAATTTACAAAGCCATATGGTTTTTCTCCATGCAGATAACGAAGAACTACTTAAAAGATTTAATACAACTCGTCGTAAACACCCTCTTGCTGTTGGGCGCCCACTTTCAGAAAGTATTGGGCTAGAACGCCAAGTTTTAACTCCACTACAAAAAATGGCAGATTCAGAAATTGATACCACAGGCATGAGCCCTACCGATATGTGGAGAATTGTTAGCACCCGCTTTATGAGCGGTAAAAATGCAGGAATGCAAGTTTTTGTTATGAGCTTTGGTTTTAAACATGGGTTGCCCCGTGAAGTTGATATGGTTATGGATATGCGTTTTCTTAAAAACCCCCACTGGGAACCAACTCTACAACCAATGAGCGGTCTAGAAGAAGAAATTGTAACCTATGTAACAAGTGATAAAGAATATCCTACTACATTTAGTAATGCTCAAACACTACTTAGCCACCAATTAGCTCAATTTGCTAAGGCCGATCGTTCATATGTAACCATAGCATTTGGTTGCACAGGAGGGCGTCACCGTAGCGTTGTAATGGCTCAACAAATTGGCGCAAGCCTTAAAGCTAGTGGTTTTAAAGTTAAAGTTCATCACCGTGATATTGAAAGATCTGGTAGCTAAATTACTATAAACAAAAAACAAAGTTAATTTTTTATAAATATCTTCCTAAATTGTGCTTTTTGTGCTAAATTATGGCATTAATATAACAGTTATAAAAAATAGGTAGGAACTGGGGCATATGAAATTTTCTATTTCAAGAGAGACTTTACTTAAAAACTTAAGATACATGCAATCTGTTGTTGAAAAACGCACAAGCATTGCTATTTTATCTAATGTTAGGCTTACAGCTAAGGATAACAAACTAGAAACAACCGCAACTGATAACGACATAACAGTACAAGGTACCGCTGAAGCATTTGTAGAAACAGATGGCGTTACAACTGTTAATGCGCATAAATTCTACGAAATTATAAATAAAACTCCTGAAGGTTTAATGGTTGAACTTGAAGTTTCACCAGAAGGAAATAGAATGAGCATTAAAGCTGGCAAAGCAAAATTCTCACTTGCTTGTTTAAGCGCAGAAGCTTTTCCAGATATGACTGCCATAGAAAATGGTCAAACATTTGATATTAACGGCAAAGATTTAAAACGTGCCTTAACTAAAGCGATTTTTGCTGCCTCAACAGAAGATACTCGTCAATACCTAAACGGTATTTACATGCACCACACAACTTGTAAAGATGGCAATCCTTGTTTGCGTTTTGTAGCAACAGATGGTCACCGTTTATCTCAAGTTGATTTAGCATTGCCAGAAGGTGCAGAGGATATAACTCCAACTATTTTACCTCGAAAAACAGTTAATGAACTTAAAACACTATGTGATGAAAACTCTGTTATCAGATTAACAGTATCAGATAAAAAAGTTCAAGCAGAAGCTGGTTGCCTAACCATGACATCTAAAGTTGTTGATGGCACATTCCCAGATTATACTCGTGTTATTCCAACAGATAATACAATGGAAATGGATGTTTCTCGTAGGTTATTACTTCAAGCTGTAGATAGAGTTGCTATTCTTTCTCATGAAAAATCTCGTTCAATTAAATTTACAATTGATGGTGCTAACCTGCTTATTAGTGCAAATAACCCAGATCAAGAAAATGCAATGGAAGAACTAAAAGTAGAATACGATGCAGATAAAGTAGATGTAGGATTTAATGCACGCTATGTTGCAGATATTGGTAGCCAAATTGAAGGTGATGACATTCAATTTTTCTTCAAAGATTCAGCATCTCCAGTACTGGTTAAAGATCCCAAGGATACTTCATCTCTATTTGTAGTTATGCCAATGAGAATTTAATTATTCTAATAATAAATAAACTATTAGGTATCTCAAAATTAAAAATGAGATACCTAATTTTATTTTGAACATGGTATGCTAGTTTTAAGTATAATTTAGTAACCTGTTTATTTAAATGGTGATCGGTACTGGATTTGAACCAGTGACCCTTTGCATGTCGAGCAAATGCTCTACCTCTGAGCTAACCGACCTTTTATAAAAACATTAAGTTATAATAATTACATTATTATAAAACTTATTTTAATCATAAACTATTGTACCTTTTGCTTTTTTAGGCTCCCTTTTGGCGCCAAGCCCTAGGTTTGAGGTTTCATCTACTTTTAATTTACCTTTTGCTTTTTTAGGCTTATCATTTTTAGCACCTAATCCAAGCCTAGATTCTTCTTCCTCTTCTATCTCTTCATACTCTTTTTCAGGCTCTTCAACAGTATTTTCACTAGAAGTTTCATCTACTGGTTTATTAATATTTTCTGTTGGCTTATCTTCTTGTTTTTTAGCACCTAAGCCAAGGTTTGAGTTTTCATCAACTTCTAGCTTACCTTTAGCTTGTTTAATTTCTTCTTTATTTCCTAGGGCACTACCCTCACCTTCAATAACTAGTTCGGTTTTATTTTCTTCCTTTTCAGTTAAAGCGGTTTCTCCTTCTACTACTAATTCTGTTTTTGGTTCTGCTTTATCAAGGTTTGTAGTTGCATCTTCATCATCTCTAACAAAAGATGGTGTATTTTCCTGTTCTTTTTGACCTAAAGCAGTGTTTTCTGCTCCGTCAGATTCAAATACAGATTCATTTTCTGTTACATCAGCATTTAAGGCTGTACCACCTTCTACTGTCATTTTAGTATCATTTTTAGTTTCTTTTTTGCCTAAAGATGTCCCATCTTCTGCTTTAAAACTATCATCATCTTCTTCTTTTTCATTTGTTAAAGCACTTTCACCTTCAACTTCCATGCTAATATCTTTATCGGCTTCTGGTTTGTCGCCTACTACCATGGTTACATCGCTATCAGCTTCTGGTTTGTCGCCAAGTTCCATGGTTACATCGCTATCAGCTTCTGGTTTGTCGCCAAGTTCCATGGTTACATCTTCATCTTTGCTTTCTGGTTTGTCACCAAGTTCCATGCTAATATCTTTATCGGCTTCTGGTTTGTCGCCTACTACCATGGTTACATCGCTATCAGCTTCTGGCTTATCACCTACTACCATGGTTACATCTTCTTGCTTACCCAAATTAGTTTCAATAGGTTTAATTTCTCTATCTACTTTAAATAAGTTAATATCTGGTTCAAAATCTTTGCCAGAAATAATCGCATCTGTAGCCTTAGAAACCCCCGCAGAATAAGCATAACTTTTACCACTAAAACCAATAGCCACAGTTAAATTATTATATTTACCTACTTTACCAATAAATGGGCAACCATCTTGAGTTATAGCCAAAGTTATAGTAGAAATATTATTTACAACAGGAGAGGATAGCCCTTTAAGCATTGTAGGTAATTGAGATACAACCCATTCAACAGCTTCATCATCTACTGCATTATTCCATGTAGCCTGCGCCTGATCCATTGCCCCAGTATAAGAAACTAAAACCTGTCCAGAATGTTGATATTTAACAATAATATCACCAGTTGAAAAACGTTTTACAATTAATTTTTCAGGTACAGTTCCATTTGGTGAAACTTGTAATAAATGACACCTAGCTGGACGCATAGGAATAGAAACACCAACCATTTGAAGTAATTTATTAGACCAAACACCAGCAGTAATTAAATATTCTTTAGCTATACAAGTTTCACCAGTATTGGTAGAAACGCTTACTATTTTATCACCTTCTGTGGTGAAATCAGAAACTTCATCACTTCCCCAAAATAAAACACCATTTTTAATAAGTAATTGACGTAAGGCATCTAGTGCTTTACCTGTATCTACAATATTATCATCACTAGATATTTTAGCGCCAATAACTTCATCTGGTAATGAACTAACACCTAAGAACTTACAAAGCTTATTTATGTCATCTTCATATACAACACTATCAAAACCATGAGCATTATCATCTTTAACTTCTGCTTTAAAACGTTCAGCATCTTGTTCATTATATGCAAGAAAAGCACTTCCACGCTTTTCAAAGCCCATATCAACATCGTTATCTTTTTCTGCAGCTTCCCATGCATCATGTGCCATTTTTAAGAATGGTAACTTTGTTTCATCATGCCCTTGCAATAAAGCATCACCAATATTATATCTAGAAGATCCGGTAAAAAGCTTATCTATTATACGAACAGTTTTACCATTATTAGATAGCTCCAGCGCACAAAAAAGCCCCATAATACCACCACCGATAATACATACATCAACTTGATTTGCCATTAAATGTCTTCCTATTTAAAAATTATAGCATAGCACAACCATGATAATTGTTTATAAAATTAGATATATTTGTTATCAGTAGTGTTGTTTATTTCACAGTATAATAATTTACCTTAACATTTACCATGACAACGCTAATAAAAACTTTTAGTATATTATTTATGAAACATATTTTAATTATTACTATTTTTTGCAGTATAAGCTTACCACTATTTGCTAGTGAGGTACAACCTGTTGATGAACCATCTAAAGATGAAGAAGACATCAGCAAACAAGAAAATCCACCTACTTATGCAGAGTGCTTTGAAATGGCGCAGCAAAAACTATCATTAGAACAACAAAAAGTCCAAGAACAAATAAATAAACAAAATTTACCAATTAATGTTGCAAGAGATAGATTTGATGTTAATAAATACAACCCAAAAATCAAGCCAAAAAGCTCCGATATAAAAGCATCATTAGAAATTGATTTACCTGATTATATAACCAACAAAAAAGTTACAAAATCTAATTCATGTAAAAAATTATACGGTATATAGACACCTATTAATTAATTTTAAGGCTATCAGGTATTAAATCAATTAATGTATTTAAAGTTGGTACAGGAAACATCGGCGCTCCGTTAAATATAAGAACACCATCGTTATCTGTTTTTAGAGTTACATTTATATTTTTACCACCCATAAATGCAGAAGCCATTGGTAGTTGCATAATACCTTTAGCAGATTTATCTTGTGCATTAGCAAGATTTGAAAGTTTGTTTAACCCTTTTACTTTTAAATTTATTTTACCTCTTGGAGTATAATTACTAGCCACACTTAAATTAGTTGAAATATTAATAGATAAATCACCTAAATTAGGTATTTCACTAAATTTATAAGAAAGTTCATCTAAATAAATAACAGATGAATTTTTTGCTAATCCGTAAACAAATGCTTTTAAATCAATTTTTAACTGTGACATATTTATAGTTTGAGGCTTATTAAGATCAATATCTTTTGTTATTCTGTATAAAGTATTATGTATGTTATCTAATGATTTAAAAGCAAAGTTTTTTACTCCGCCTTTAGCTGTGTATGAATTTAAATTAAATGCTATATCTTTTTTTGGGCTTTTTATTTTTATTTTTGCCATGGAAATATTGCTATCAACATAACTATTTAATATATCTTCATTTATTTCTGTATTCTTATTAAATGATATTTTATCTATATCAATTTTAACAATTGTTTTTTTGTTAGCAATGGTTGTATCTAATGATATCCCATCAATAAATCCTGTTAATTTATTTTTGCCATTTAGTTCGTTAATTACAAAGTTAAGTTTATCAACTAATATGTTAGAAGTTATATCTTGCGTTGGTGAAAGTATGTTTAAAGTATAATCAAGCATAGAAGTTTCAATTGTTAATTCATTACTATTAAAAGTAAATGGCACAGATACACGTAAACCTCTATTAGTATCTGATTCAATAGATATTTCAGATTTTTCTGTATAAATACCAAAATTAATAAGTTCAAACCTAATATTAAATGGATAACCAGATTTAACTAATTTGTAACGTATATCACCGCTAGTATATTTAGTGTAACTATTAATTACAGAACTAAATTTTTGTTCTGCTGTATTTGCAATATAGTTCCACATAGCATAATGAACTGAAACAGCTAAAACTAATAATACACCTATAATTGATACAACTTTTTTATTCATTAACTAAATCCTTTTAAACTAATTTTTTGTATGCTCACACTCAGATTCCAACTGTAGCACAGAGTGTTCAATATTAAATTTATTTTTTAATCTTTTTTCAGCCTCAGCTCGGCATTCATGCCAATGATTACCATGAATACAGCCATCAGATAAAATCAAATGTGCACTAAGTTCAACACCACCAAAGTTAGCATTCCTAATATGAACATCATGAACATTTTTAACATGTGGTATTTTACTTAGTTCTTTGGCTACTTTTTTATAATCTATATGATCAGGGACTGCATCAAGCAAGCGCTTAACACTAGATTTCATTAAATTATAAGCACTTTTAAAAATTAGTATTGCTATTAATAAACCTGCTATTTTATCTATCCAAATTAAATCAGTGTAATACATAATAATACCAGCAAATAAAGCCACAAATGTTGAAGCTACATCAAATAATAAATGCAGATATACAGCATGAACATTTAAACTCTGCTTCCTGCCTTTATATAAAACTCTGGCAGAAATAATATGTAACAATAAGCCACAAACAGCAATTCCAGAAATAATTAATGAGCCATTTAAAGAAATATTATGATTATCATAATGTTCATTATTAATAAAACTA
>JALTLI010000187.1 GCA_027005635.1 Alphaproteobacteria bacterium | reverse complement strand
GTTGTACCTAATCCAGCTCCTGATATACCTGAGTTATATGCTTTAACACCTGTTAAACTCTCTGCTTCATTATTTTGAAGTTGCAGCATTTCAATAGCACTACGAGGAATTTCAGGATATTTGTGCATAAAAAACACATCATTAGGTGAAACATTAGCATTGTATTCATAATCTTCACCATTTTTGAATTTACGAGCATTTACTGCATCTAACGCATCTTTACGAGCACCTTGCTGGGCATTAGCACTTCTACCCATGATATCAATCATGCCTCTGATAACTGCACCATTTATTTTTTGATTGTCTTCTAATAATGCCCCATCAGGCTCACCATACACTTTTTTTCTTTTTGGTAAATATTGAACAATAATAAATGGAAGTTCTTTATCAGGAAAAGGGTTCTCTTCCATACGAATAAGAGTATCTCCAACCCAAGCAGCAACAAAAGGTTTAGTTATCCCTATGTTATCTATATCCCAATAACCCCAATATTCAGTAACTAATAATCTTTTTCTTGGGTCATCCTTAAAAGAAAATGCAGTTTCAAGTTCCCCGTCAGAAGAAGCTAAAGGAGAAGTACTGTTAAGATTGATTTTATCTAAATTTTTATATCTGCCATCCTCTTTTAATTCAGATAAAGAGGATTCAAATTCATAAATAATAAAATTAGCGTCTTCTACATTACCTTGTGAAGTAGGATCAATAATAACATTATCATATTTACAGATTTCTAAAGTAGGTTTATTTTCTATAATTACTGTTTCTGTAACAGTTTCAGTACCTACAACATTTTCCATAACAGGCTCTTTTCCTGCTAATATCATCTGATTAGCAAGATTAAAGTCTGTTATAGGTCTTTTCTCTATAATTGGTTTTTCTACTTCTATTTCTTCTTCTTCTGTTTCCCAACCTACTTTTATAATAACTGTACCTTCATCAACAGCAGTTCTTACATATTCATCAATAAAAGCAACCCTATCAATTTTAGTATTAAATTGATTATTCAATACTAACTGATTCTGTTCTGCTGCTTTTTTATCTTCAAAAGTTACAGGAGAAACATCAAAAATATTTTCACTAGATAAGAAAGGTTCAGATAAAGAAGCGTATCTCCATTCTGCCTGTTTACGAATAAGTTTAGGAACTACATTAGATTTCCCTTTTTTCTTTTTCTTCGGTTCAGCATTAAGATTATCTAACCATTCATTAACTTTGATATTATGTTCTTCTTGGTCTGATTTGGCTTCTTGATAATCTGCTTTTAAATCAGTTAAAGAAGGCGGATTTTCCCAATCAGTAAGTTTACTTTCTTCATCAATAGCAATAGAAGTAGTAGTACTTTCTTCTTTTATTTTATCTTCTTTATACAGTTCCATTTCTAATACTCTTATAAATTAAGCCAAGTTTCCAGAAATATTCCAAGTATCTGTAGCTGTTTTTATTAAAGTTATAATACCAAATTGTCCTGAAGAAGATAATAAGTTATTAAGACTATTTAAAGTAACACCTACACCATTTATTGTTACTAAACCAGCTCCTACTTGTTCTATCTTTATTATAGTACCATCTTCAAACTTAGTTACTGCTTCAGTAGGTATAGAGACATTTACAGCAGTGGCAGAATTTACTCTTATTAATGAATCAGCATCTTCCCCTAATAAAGTATAATCAGCTACTTGGTTATTTATTCTTAATGTATTGCTTGTATTACTATTATTTGCTGAACCTGTAGATGAACCAAAAGATACAATACTTGCTCTGTCTGCCCTTTCCCAATTTTTTGTATTTGCCTGACCTATATAAGCTCCTACAACTAAACCACCTTTAAGTGCTTCTGCAAGCTGTAAGTTATTTAGTGCGTTATCTATAGAAGAAGACGCATCAAGCCAGTTTCTATAAATTTCAATATAAGGTTGCACAAATACCCTACCATCAGGCATTTTTACAATAAATTGTATTAACCCTTTTCCACTATTTACAGTACCCGGAATACTTGTACCATCATCATATACTGTATCATTTAGTATAGTTTGGCCAGTAGCAAATATAGTACCATCACTTAAAACACAATCAAAAACTGCCCCATTTCCCCAAGGAAGTGTTCCAGTTGTATCTGTACCTGAAGCAGTAATAGTTAATATATTTGGGTTATATTTATCTGTATTCCAATTTGCACCTAAAATAAAAGCAGAACCATTTGTTATATAAAATTCTAATACAGAACTGCTATTTCCACTACCTATTGCTATAGGTGTTACACCGTTGATATTTCTTCCCTTATTAAAGAAAGAAACATAATTACTAAAATTATTTGCTAAATTATCTAAAACTCTAGGGGCATTAAGTACAGAAAGTATAGTACCGCCATTATAGTAAAC
>JALTLI010000186.1 GCA_027005635.1 Alphaproteobacteria bacterium | reverse complement strand
ACCCCTTTATATGAAAATTTATTAGCTAAAAAAATAACTTTCAAAGATTTAGAATACATTGCCGATTTAATGACTGCAAAATACAGAAATGATGGCTATGTTCTTTCAAAAGTTGTTATACCTCCACAAGAAACAGCTGATGGAATAATTTATTTTAATGTTATTGAAGGTAGGGTTGATAGAGTTTTATCGGCTGATGAAAATATAAAACTTACTGATTTGATGAATGAATATGCAAGTAAAATTTCTGATCCTGATGTTACAAATATTGCAGAACTTGAACGTTATTTATTACTAATGAATGATTTACCAGGTGTTGAAGTTAAAGGTACTTTGCTACCTGCAAAAATTAAACATGCCTCAGATATTCAATTGAAAATTAAAGAGAAAAAATTATCTGGCAGATTAACCGTAGATAACTGGGGTACAAAATTTTTAGGCCCTATTCAAACAGCTGCTTTTATTGAGGGGAATAATTTTAGTGGTAAACATGAACAAACATCACTGCGGTTTGTTAAAACTGCCCGTTCTAGTGAGCTACGTTATTTTGAATTAACAGAAAAAATGCCGGTAGGTGATAACGGAACAACTGTACAGGCTAAAATGCGTTATAGCCGTTCTAGCCCTGGTTCTAATTTGCAAGGTCTTGATATTAAAAGTAGAAGTACTAATTTTACATTTACTGTTAAGCACCCTATTATTCATACCAGAGCAAAAAATATATATGCTTGGGCAACAATTGAACATCAACAATCGAAAGTTACTAGTTTTGGAAATAAACTTTCTGAAGATAGATTGAGAATGATTAGATTTGGTGGATCTTTTGATTGGGTAGATAGCTATAGTGGTGTAAATATGCTAAATATTGAAGGTACTTATGGTGCTGATGTTTTTGGTGCTTCACAAGTTGGTGCCGATGCTCTTTCTAGGGGTAGAGGTGTTGGTAATAATTTTTACAAAGCAACTCTTGATATGGCAAGGTTACAAAAATTAACCAATAAACTTAATGTGTTAGGTTATTTAACTGGGCAATTTGCGAGCCATTCATTACTTGCTGCCGAAGAATTTGGCTTTGGTGGTGCATCTTTTGGTAAAGGTTATGACCCATCAGAAATTACTGGTGATCATGGGGCTGCAATAAAAGTAGAAGCTCAGTATAATGGAAAAAGTGATTTTCCTTGGCTAAAAAACTATCAAGCATTTTCAGCCTATGATATTGGTGTTGTTATGAATAAAGATAGATTAGCAACAGAAACTATGGAAAAAACAGCGGCATCTTTTAGTGTTGGTGTGCGTAGTTATTTAAAATATGGTTTAAGTGCATCGTTTGAAATTGCTAAGCCGTTAACCAGAGGGGTGCAGTCTCAGGGTGAAAACCAAAAAAATGCTACATTTTTTGTAAGATTAGGAAAGGATTTTTAGTATCATGAAAATTTTATCCTATAAACAAATTTTTACAACTTCAAGGATTAAAAAGCTTTCAACTACTGGTTTGGCAATTTTTGTTAGTTTGGCTACTATGCCTGTTTATGCCTTACCAACTGGGGCAAATATTGTTGCTGGAAGTATTAATATTGATGCAACAACTGCTAATCAATTACATGTTTTACAAAGTAGTAATAAGGGAATTATTAACTGGCAAGGTTTTAATATTGGGGCAGGTGAATTAACCGAATTTCATTTACCAACTTCATCAGCAATAACTTTAAACCGAGTTGTTGGTGGAGATTTAAGCTCTATTATGGGAACGCTTAAATCTAATGGACAAATATTTTTAGTTAACCCTAATGGTATTGTTTTTGGTGCTGGATCAATTGTAGATGTAGGTGGTTTGGTTGCAACCACAAGTAATATTACTGATGATAATTTTATGGCTGGCAACTTTATTTTTGATGAAGCTGGCAAGCAGAATTCACAAATTATAAATGAAGGAAATATAACTGCTTTAGAAGGTGGTTTAATTGCTTTAGTTTCTCCTCAAGTTATAAATAACGGTATTTTACAGGCTAGGCTTGGTAAAATATCTTTAGCATCTGGTAATAAGTATACTATTGATTTATATGGTGATGAGCTTATTAATCTAGCTGTTGATGATAAAATATCTGCAATTTTACAAAATCAAATAACTAACAGTGGTAATATTTCAGCAGATGGCGGAATTGTTTCATTAAGTGTATCACAGGCAACTAATGTTCTTGATAGTATTATTAATATGGATGGTGTTATACAAGCTAATTCAGTTGCAACTAAAAATGGTAAAATTATTTTAGCAGGTGGTGCTGGTATAACCAGAGTAAATGGTAATATTTCAGCCCAAGGTGAAACTGGTGGAAATATAAATATTTTAGGTGATACAGTAATTATCCGTGAAAATGCAAATATAAATGCTAGCGGAATTAACGGCGGCGGTAAAATTTTAATTGGTGGAGATTACCAAGGCAAAGGAACAACAAAAACTGCCACAAATACAGGTATTGCCAAAGGTGCAATAATTAAAGCCGATGCAAAACAAAACGGTAACGGTGGTAAAGTTATTGTTTGGGCAGATGATAGTACAGCATTTTATGGAAATATTTCAGCAAATGGTGGTGAAAATTCTGGTAATGGTGGGTTTGTAGAAGTTTCTGGTAAAAAAGTTTTAGCATTTAACGGTGATGTTACTACAAAAGCACCAAATGGCGAAGTTGGTACATTGTTACTTGATCCTACTGATATAAATATTATAGATGGTGCTGGTCCTGGGGCAGATGATGCTCAAGTTTCTGGTGATGGTGTAATTTTAGGTGCAGATGGTGGCGCTGTAACATTTACAATTGCTGAACAAACACTGGAAGGAATAGCCGCAGGTACAAATATAAATATTCAGGCAACAAATGATATAACCATTGCAGATTTAACTGATAATGTATTGAATTTAGCCACAACAGGAAGTGTATTATTTACCGCAGATTCAGATTCTAGCGGAGCAGGTACATTTAGTATGAATGCAGGAGATAGCATTTTAACTGGTGGTGCAAGCTTGCAATTAACTGGTGCAGCATTGAACTTAGGAACACTTGATACAACAGCAGGTGCAGGTGCAATTTTACTTACAGCCGGTGCTGGTGGTATGGTTTTAAATGGTGATATAACTACAAATGGTGCAGATATTAGTTTAACTGGTAATGCTACTTTACCAGCAAATAGAATTTTAACAACTGGCGCAGGTAGTGGTAGCATAACTATTAATAATAATATTGATGGTGGTTTTGATTTAACTTTAAATGCAGGTTCAGGATTAGTTACGTCTAATGGTGCACTTGGTGGAACTACTACACTTAATAGTTTTATACCAACTGGTTTTATTGTTACAGTAAATGATGTAACAACAATATTGTCTCAAACTTATAATGGTTTAACTGCCTTAAGTGGTACCTTAACAACAGCTAATAATGATGTATCGTTTGGTAGTGTAATTAGTTTAACAGGAACAGCTGGGGTAAATACAGGCGCTGGTGCTGGTAATGTTACATTTGCAAACACAGTAAATGGTGGGCAAGATTTCACTGCAAATGCAGGTACAGGTAATGTTAGTTACGGTGCAGCTGTTGGTGGTGGTACAGCTTTAACAAGTATTACAACAACGGCCGCCAATATTAGTATGGCAGCTGCGGTTACAACTACCGGAGATCAAACTTATAACGGTGCAACAGCAATTACACAGGATATGACATCTGGTGGCTCAATTACATTTACTGGTACTGCATCACTTGGTGGTGCTAATAGAACCATATATTCTGGTGGTGGTGCAGCTGGTGTCGGTGATGATATTAACTTTTTAGCAACAGTAAGCGAAGATTTTGATTTAACTTTAGATGCGGGTGATTCTGTATTTGGTGGCAACCTTTCAGTTGGTACATTGGATGTTAATAAAGTTACTTTAAAAGGTCAGCAAGCTACATTAAATGGTGATATTACTGTTGATACAGCTTTTAAAACTAGCTTAATAAATAGAATAGTTTTAGCATCAGATGTGGTTATTACTGCTAATGATGGTGGTTCTACTCCTAGAAATATAACTAGTCCTACTGGTGGTATTACGGGGGGGTATAATTTAACTTTTAATGGTAAATATATTTCTTTGTACCCTATAACTGGGGTTAATAATTTACTTGTAAATGCTAGCACCTTTTTAGAAACAGATACTACTTCAACAATAGGTACTCAAACTTATAATGGGCCTAGTAGTATTGATGTTTATGGTAATTTAACATCTACCAATGATAATATATTATTTAATAATAATGTTACACTATATACTAATGTAGTTATGGATACAGGTGCAGGGGTAGGTAATATAACATTTGCTGGTACTGTTAATCCTAACGGAATAATAAGCTTAACAACAACTGCTGGTACTGGTAATGTTGTATTTGGTGGTTCGGTTGGTAATACTGTAAGATTAACTAGTTTAACTGCAAGTGGTACAAATATTACTGGTACAAGTGTTTTAACAACTAGTGATCAAACATTTACAGGTATTTCTAATTTTACAGGCAATTTATTAAGTACGGCTGGTAGCTTAACTTCTACAGGTAATTTAACCGTTGGTGGTACAACAACATTTGATTTTACAGGCGAGAATATTCTTGTTACAGGAGATTTTGATGCAGGTGGTATTGTAGATATTAGAGATGGTAGCCTTACAGTAACAGGTTTAACCACATTAAATGCAGATATTACTACAGATGCAGGTAATGTTGATTTACAAAGTGGTGTAATACTAAACGCAACACCTATAACAATTACTACTGGTGGTACAGGTGGTAACATAAGCCTAGCCGGAGCAGTTGATGGAGCAACTGATTTAACCCTAACAGCAGGTACAGGTAGCATAACAAGTACTGGTGCAATTGGTGGGGTAACAGCTTTAAATAGTTTAGTTGCTAGTGGTACTGGTGGCATAAGTGTGAAGGATGTTACAACAACAGGTGCTCAAACTTATACTGGTAATACAACATTAAATGGTGATTTAGCTACCACTAATAGTAATGTAGGTATTACAGGTACAACAACTCTTGCTGGCGCTACTACCATAAATACTGGTGCAGGTGCTGGTAATGTTACTGCTTCTAGTACAATAGATGGGATAACTAGTTTAGCTATAACCGCAGGTACTGGTGATGTTACAGTTAGTGGTGCAATTGGTGGTAGTTCTGCTTTAGGTACAATAAGTATTTCTGCAAATAATATTATTTTACCTGCGGTAACAACTTTTTCTAATCAAACTTATACAGGTACAACTGATATAAAGTTAAATGGTGATTTAGCATCAACTACAACTGGTTCAATAGCTTTAACTGGTGATGTTACTTTACCTGCTAATAGGTCAATATCTACTAGTGGTTTAACTGGTGCAGATATAATATTTACTAACAGCACAATTAATGATGATTTTGATTTAACTTTAAATGCTGGATTGTTGGGTAATATCACAACCCCAATATTAGATATTAATAATTTAATTTTAACAAATGCAAGCCAACTTACAACTAGCGGAGATATAACCACAGATAGTGCTTTAAGCTTTACAAATGTAGGTAATATTGTACTTGGGGCAAATACTGTTTTAACTGCTAATAATGGTGGTGCTTCTCCGCAAAATGTAAATTTTGATGCATTAAATGTTATTACTGGGGCTTATGATTTAACAGTTGATGGTGCTGCTGTTACTATGTATGGAATAAATGGAATTAATAATTTAGCTTTAACAGGCTCTTCTTTTAATATTCTTTGGGGTTCAGTTTCTACTAATGGTACACAAACTTATACTGGTGATACACTGGTTTCTGGTGATGTAACATCTAGTAATGATAATATATTATTTAATAATAATGCTTCAGTTTTAGGTACAAGAACTATAACCACGGGTGCTGGTGCTGGTAATATTACTTTTACTGGAACTGTTAATTCTGGAACACTAACAGCAAATGCAGGTACAGGTAATGTTACATTTGCTAGTGCTGTTGGTGATAGTACAAAGTTATCAACATTAACTGTAACCGGTGCTAATATAGATACAAATACTGTTTCTACAAATGGTAACCAAACATATACAGGTACAACAACTATTGATGGTGATTTAAATATACTTTCAGGTGATGTAACAATTAATGGTAATGCTTTACTTGCAAGTAATAGTATTTTAACTGCTGGTGCAAATAATGATATAGCCATAACAGGTACAACAACAGGTGATTACACATTAAGCTTAGTTGCAGGAACAGGTGATATAGCCCTAGGTGGATTAGATATTGATACTTGGAACTTAACAAGTGGAGACCAACTTTCATTAGGTGGAACATTTATAACTGATACAGCTCAAAGTTTCACAAATATGAATAATATACTATTAACAGCAGATACAACCTTGCGTGCTTACGATGGAACCACATACCAAAACATAACTTTTGATGCATTAAATACTGTAACAGGTGCATATGATTTTACAGTTGAAGGTGCAACACTGGAATTATACAAAATTGGTGATGGTACAACAAACCCAGTTGATTTAACCTTAACTGCAACTAATCAAATTAATATGAATGATTTAATTCGTACAGCAGGTAACCAAACTTATAACGCTCCAACCCTAGATTTAATTACAGATTTCACAACACCAGGTGGTGATATAACATTTAATACTCAGGCTACAATGCTTGGTAATATAAATATAAGTACTGGCGCAGGTGGTGGTGATATATTATTTACTAAAAAATTAGATGGTACATTTGATTTAAACTTAACAGCAGGTACAGGTAGTGTAACAGCCCAAGATGATTTTGGTACAATAACACCACTTAATACATTTACTGTTGCAAGTGCATCAAATATTAGTACTAAAAAAGTTATAACTATTGGCGCTCAAAGCTATGGTGGCCCTGTTAGTTTGGGCGGAGATTTAACCACAACAAACAGTGATATTATATTTACAGGTGCGGTAAATCTTGTTGCAGATGTATCTATAGATACAGGTAGCGGAGCTGGTAAAGTTGATTTCCAAGATACCCTAGACGGTGGCTACAACCTAACACTAGATACAGGTACAGCTGATATTGATTTTGATAAAGATGTGGGTGCAACTGCACGCTTAGGTGATGTAACTATTACAAATACTAATGATTTTACTATGCTAGGAACTACTAAAGTTGGCTCATTAACTCAAATACTTGGTAGTGGTACAACTAGTTATGGTTATGCTCAAGGCATAGATTCAGACGGCGCTATTAGTATTGATACCACACCAATTATTGACGGTAGAATTATTAGAGCTGGTGATACAATTTTAAGAGCAACCGAAACTGTAACCGGTGAAGTGCATGTCCGATCATTAATTCTAGCCGCCGAAAGTGCTGATTTAACTGGTACAATTAACGGTAAAACAGATAGAGACGCTGCAAGGCTTGTTGATTTAGAAACTTATATCCCTGGGCCATACTTCTTTAATGGTTATTCATTGCCTGTAGTTGGTGATGTGCTTTCTGCCGATACAATTTTTAGTGATGATAACTTTAGTGTGGATCCAAACGTTAGTGTTCCAACATTAAACTTATCATCTGATACAGGTAATACTTTTAATCCTTATAGTAATGATCAAATATTAATTGCTCCAGATGAAGATTACAGTAAATTATACGAAGATATAGATTACTTTAATTTACCATTATGGAAATATATTGAACTTGATATACTTTCACAAAAATAATGAATATATTTAAATCATTTACAGGGCTATTTATTCATTTAGCTAAAGAAATGCGCTTATCTTATGTGCCTCCATTAATGATATATTTTGCTGCTGGTATTTCTGGTTTTACAGGAATAATAGAAAGTTTTTATGTTAAAGATGAACTTGGATTAAGTGCAGAATTTTTAGCATCATTAGGTTTTTGGGCTGGTATTCCTTGGGCATTAAAAATGCCAGTTGGGCATATGGTTGATTTGTTTTGGCGCTTTAAATCTGGTTTTATTTTTGTTGGTGCAGGTTTAATGGCATCTAGTATTTTAATTATGATTGGTTTAACTGGTAATACTGAATTTATGGCAAGTATGTGGTCAATTGAAAATTGGTATATTCTAGCATCATTAATTTCCCCAGTTGGTTATGTTTTACAAGATGTAGTTGCAGATGCTATGACTGTTGAAGCAGTCCCACTAACAGATAAAAATGGTAATAATTTAAACGAAAAACAATTGCGTAAAATGCACGTAACAATGCAAACATTAGGGCGTATGGCAATTATGCTTGGTATTGCACTTGTTTCTGGTATTGGTGGCTGGCTTGCTGCTGTTTATTCTTATAATTGGATGTACACTGTTTCCTTGGTTGTACCAATTATTTCTGTTTGCGGAGTGTTTGTTGGTTTTTATATGCAACGTAAAAAATTAAATGGTTTAATTAAAAATGGTGTTAATAAAAAACGTATCCAACAAATAATGAATTTTCAACAAGAAAAAATATCAGCAAACTGGTGGATACTTGGCGGTAGTATGCTATATGTTGCGTTTACTATTAGTATGGGGTTATCATCTACTATCTCTTATGCTCAAGAAATTATATTTGTTGGCTCTATGGCAATAATTGCCTTGCTAATTAAAAATTTAATAAAAGATTTATCAAAAGAAAAACAAATAGCTTTAATTTCTATGGCTATTATTATTTTTTCATTCAGATCTATGCCAAGTGTTGGGGCAGGGTTAACATGGTGGCAAATAGATATATTAAAATTTGATGAAGCTTTTATGGGTACTTTACGCCAAATTTCGGCAATTTTAGCAATTATTGGTATGGTTATTCTGCGTGAATGGATGCAAAGCAAACCTGTTAGTTATTTTATGGTATTTTTAACTTTAATTGGTACAGTTTTATTTATTCCATATATTGGAATGTTTTATGGCTTGCATGAATGGACAATGACAAACTTTGGTTTTGGTGCTCATACAATTGCAATTGTTGATACAATGGCAGATGCACCATTTGGTCAAGTAGCAATGATACCAATGCTTGCATGGATAGCAATGGAAGCTCCAAGAAATATGAAAGCTACATATTTTGCAGTTATGGCAGCTTTTTCTAATCTTGCATTATCTGCTAGTAGTTTAGCCACAAAATATTTAAACCAAGTATTTACTATTACCAGAGAAGTTAAAAATGGAGATATAATAACAAATGCAGATTACAGCCAGCTTGGCGCACTTATGATAACAGTTGCAATTATTGCATTTGTTATACCGCTAATTACAGTTTATTTATTGCGCAATAAAATTTAGTGAACATATCCAATAATTAAGTTTAGCACAGAATGTGCGTTATAGGAGGATATTTTGCTTTTTAAAAAACCGTGGAAACGTAAGCATATAGTTAATATGTGCGCCCGCAGAAGTTTTATAAAAGTAAAATATACCCTATAAAAT
>JALTLI010000185.1:5574-9794 GCA_027005635.1 Alphaproteobacteria bacterium | reverse complement strand
TTAGTTAAATAATTATTTAAACACAGGGGAATATCCGCATTATGGATAAAAAAATAGCAGAAAAAGCACGTAAATATCACTCTTCACCAAGAGCAGGTAAAATAGAAATTGTTTCAACTAAACCATTGATGACACAGGAAGATTTATCATTAGCCTACACTCCAGGTGTGGCAGATGTATGCATGGATATTGCGCGTAACCCTGAAAAAGCTAATGAATATACCACAAAAGGTAACCTTGTTGCGGTTATTACTAATGGCTCCGCTGTTCTTGGTTTGGGTAATATTGGTGCGCTTGCTTCTAAGCCGGTTATGGAAGGTAAGGCAGTATTATTTAAAAAATTTGCTAATATTGATGTGTTTGATATTGAAATTGATGAGGCAAACCCAGATAAATTTGTAGATACAGTTGCAAGGCTAGCGCCAACATTTGGCGGAATAAATTTAGAAGATATTAAAGCCCCAGAATGTTTTGAAATTGAGCGCAAGCTTAAAGAACGCCTAGATATCCCAGTTTTACACGATGATCAACACGGTACAGCAATTATTGTAACCGCCGCATTTATCAACGCCATGTTAATTAGTGGCAAAGATAAAGAAAAAGTTAAAATTGTTTGTGTAGGTGCAGGTGCTGCGGGCTTGGCGTGTATTCGTATGTTGCATCATTACGGTGCTAAAAAGGAAAATATAACATTAGTTGATTTAGACGGCGTAATTTATACAGGTCGTGAACAAATGAATGAGCATATTGCAGAATTTGCCAGAGACACTAAAATGCGTACATTAGATGAAGCAATTGAAGGTGCAGATGTATTTTTAGGGCTATCTGCTAAGGGTGTTTTAAAACCTGAAATGGTTAAAAAAATGGCAGATGCACCAGTAATTTTTGCTATGGCAAACCCTGATCCTGAAATTATGCCAGAAGAAGCAAAAAAAGCTTCACCAAAAGCAATTATTGGTACGGGACGTTCTGATTTTCCTAATCAAATAAACAATGTACTTGGTTTTCCATTTTTATTTAGAGGAGCATTAGATGCTGGTGCTAAAACCATAAATATGGAAATGAAACTTGCAGCTGCCAATGCTCTTGCTGAATTAACTCGTAAAACAGCTGATGGTTCACTAGATGCTGCCTATAAAGGTGAAAAACTTAAATTTGGTGCAGATTATATTATTCCAAAACCTTTTGATCCTAGATTACTACCAGCAATAGCCTCTGCTGTAGCTAAAGCAGCAATGGATAGTGGAGTTGCAACAACACCAATTGAATCTATGGAAAAATACATCAATAGTTTAACAGAAACTGTGGATAAAAGTTTTTCTGTTATGCGTAGAATTTACACAACTGCTAGAAAAGAAAGCAAAAAGATTGTATTTCCTGATAGTGAAGATAAACGTGTCTTGCGTGCATCACAAATGCTAATTAATGAAGAAATTGCTCGCCCTGTTTTAGTTGGTAGACCAGATGTTATTCGTAAAGAGATAAAAGAATTAGGTTTATCTATGAAAGATGGCAAGGATTATGATCTTATTGATCCTGCAAAAAACGATTTACTAGAAGGTTACGCAGAAGTTTATTACAATATGCGTAAACGTGAAGGTTTACTGCCACCAGAGGCAGAAATAACTCTGCGTGCAAGGTGGGCAGCATTTTCTTCTATGATGGTAAGGCAGGGGGATGCTGATGGTATGGTAACTGGTTTAACTGGTCGTTTTATTAAATACTGGCGCGCGATTGAACCTATTATTGGCAGAAGTGAAGGGGTGAACGGTGTTTATGCTCTGCAACTTGTTATGCATAATGGTAAATTTACTTTTATAGGTGATACCCACATCACAACTGATCCAACCGCAGAACAAATAGCGGAAATGGCATATTTGGCATGGAAAGAAGTTAAGCATTTTGGCATAGATCCTCGTATAGCTCTACTTTCTCATTCTCATTTTGGCTCTTCTCATTCAGATAGTGCTAAAAAAATGCGCCAAGTTAAACAAATTGTAAATGCCCGTTGGCCAGAAATTATTATTGAAGGTGAAATGCAAGCAGATGCGGCACTAAATATGGATATTTTACAAAGCACATTCCCAGATTCTGCCTTAAAAGAGCCTGCAAATATTTTACTAATGCCTTCTGTTGATGCAGCAAATATTACATTTAACATGATGCGCTGTATGAATGATGGTAGTGAATATATTGGGCCAATTTTATTGGGTATGAAAAAACCAGTTCATATTCTTTCTGTTGATGCAACGGTTAGAAGAATTGTGAATATGACATCACTTGCAGTAGTAGAAGCCCAAGGAAGAGATTAATTAATATACATGAAAAAATAGGGAAGATTAAATGCCACAAAATATGCAAGCAAAACCTGTTCCTTTAGGGGTATCCCTTACAGATGAGCTGTATCAAGATATTTTGGCAGAATTAAAAGATGGCGATGCTGTTAAGCTTTCAAAATATATAAAAAATCTTCACCCATCTGATGTTGCTGATTTATTAGAAAGGCTTGCCCCCAAAGAAAGACAAACAGTTTTTGCTTGTTTACCACCAGAAAAACATCCAGAAGTGATTGTGGAGCTTTCAACAGGTGTACAAGAAAGCATACTTGCTCAACTACCAACCCAAGATGTTGTTAGTGCTATTGAACTAATGGAATCTGACGATGTAGCAGATGTTGTTCAGCACTTAAATGAAAATTCTGCCGAAGAAGTTTTAGAAAGTATCACCGATGAAGAACAAGAATTATTAACATGGCCAGAAAACTCTGCTGGTGGCTTAATGCAACTGGAATATTTATCTTTACCTAAAAGTTGGACTGTAGAAAAAGTTTATAATCATTTTAGAGAAAAAGGTGAAAAAATACCAGAAAAAATCCGTAACATATTTGTAATAAATAAGGCTGGTAAATTGCTTGGTGTAATATCTCTTGGTCGCTTAATGTACCAGCCACTGGATGTAACTCTTGATAAAGTAATGCGTAAAGATCCAGTGACTATTTTACCAGAAACACCGGTAGCAGAAGTTGTATCTATATTTGAAAAATATGATTTACAAAGTTGTGCAGTAGTAAATGAAGATAAAATAATGTTAGGTAGAATTACCATTGATGACGTTTTAGATGCTGTACTTGCAGATAATGATAAATATTTAATGCGCTCTGCTGGTTTAGATGAAGGGGAAGATTTATTTGCCCCCGTAGTACAAACAACAAGACAAAGATTTCCGTGGTTAATGGTTAATTTATTTACTGCAATTTCTGCATCATTTGTTATTGCAATGTTTACCGATGAAATTGAAAAAGTTGTGGCTTTGGCTGTATTAATGCCAATTGTGGCAAGTATGGGCGGTAACGCAGGTAGCCAAACCCTAACCGTTACCGTAAGAGGCTTGGCAATGAAGCAAATAACTATGCAAAATGCCTATACTTTATTAAAAAAAGAGCTGTTAGTTGGTGGGTTCAACGGTTTATTATTATCATTAATAGTTGCCCTAGGAACAGTTATTGTTTACGGAGACCCAACCTTAGGAGCAATTATTTGCGGAGCAACAATAGTCAACCATATTTTTGCCGCTATAGCAGGTAATTTAATACCATTAATAATTGAAAAATCTGGCGGAGACCCAGCAATATCATCTGGAGTATTAGTCACAACAGTAACAGATATTGGCGGATTTTTTACATTTTTAGGTTTGGCATCATTGTTTTTGCTTTAGATTTGCATCACTCTTTATTAATTAAAACTGCTGCACCTAAAAAATCAGATAAAAAAATGCCCGTTTAGGCGCTTACATAAAAAACTCACTTTAAAAGTGAGTTTTTTATGTAAACATTCTTTGGTTAACAGCAGTTCTTAGGTTTTCTTAGTCCTGCATATAATAAAATTAGTATGAAAACTAAGATTGTCGCAAGTAATACCCAGTCATATTCTTCGCGGAATAACCCACCAGTTATTGCCCCTAAGTTTATAAATATTACTGACTGAAATAAAAAATCATTTTTAAATACTGTTACTATGTTGTTCCAAAATTTCTTCATGAGATTTCTCCAAAGTATATAATTTGTGAAAAGTTAAGTAAGAAAGTACTATTAATAGTATAAATATAATTTAATTATAATTTCCATTATTAAATCAGTTTTTACTAATTTAATTTTAACATACATTATTGAAAAGACCAATAAACAATTATTCTTATTTTGGATATGGATCAGATATTGGAGT
>JALTLI010000185.1:0-5564 GCA_027005635.1 Alphaproteobacteria bacterium | reverse complement strand
ATTTAATAATATTGTCAACTATATTTAGATAGACTTAAAAAATAGATATTATGGTTCATTTTAGAAAATAGATTTTTACAAAATATTATTTCTAGGATGACAACAGAGCTTAACTAGGGTATTTTACAGATTGTTACTTAAGGTTAATAGGATTCCAAATTATGAATATAGAACAAGCACTAGAACAAGTTTACACATCATTAAATAATGATAATGAAGCAATTGATGAATGCATAGCTACTTTACGCAAAGAAATGCAACAAGAAAAAGCTACAGAAGTAGAAATTGAAAGCGTAAAACTTCCAGTTCCGAACCGTGAAGGGCGCAATATGCTAAAATCATACTTCAAAAAACGTGGTGTTAAGGTTAAGTTTAAGTTGCCAGAGGCTAACTAGGCACACCCAAACTAGTAGAATACTTAACTCTGAATTTTTTATCAGGCTCAATAATGCTTTGGGCTGTGCGGGCGGCAATTGCTCCTTCGGCAAATCCTGTTAAAATAAGCTCAATTTTACCTGCGTAATGTGCCATGTCTCCAATTGCTAAAATGCCTTCTACATTGGTTTTCATGCTTGCAGGGTCTACATTTATTTTTTTCTTTTCAATATCAATTCCCCAATCAGCAATTGGCCCAAGGGTTGGTGCTATACCAAAAAAGCATAGTAGAAAATCTGCATCAACAGTTGTTATTTCTTTTTTTAAGTTAGCAATATCAATTTTAGATATTTCACCATTTTCACCATGAATAGCCCCTAATTGACACGGGGTATGTAAAGTTATTTTACCTTCTTTTACTAGGGTATTCATTTTTTGTACTGTGCCTTCTGCTGCTCTAAATTCTGGTCTACGATGAATAATATGAATATGTTTGGCAATTTGTGCTAAATCAACTGCCCAATCAACAGCACTATCTCCTCCGCCAGCAATAACGATGGTTTTATTAGTGAATTGTTGCTTATTTTTTACTGCATAAAAAACGCTTTTTTCTTCAAAATCTGTAATATTTGCTATTGGAGGTTTACGAGGTGTGAACATTCCGCCACCACCTGCAACTATAAGACATTTGGAGATAATTTCATTTTGTCCACAGGTTGTTATAAATAAATCATCTTTTTTTATCACACTTTTTGCTGGCTCACCTAAAAGAATATTTGGTTTAAATGGTTGTATTTGTTTTTCTAAATTTATAGCTAAATCTTTGGCTAAAATATTAGGGTGACCAGGGATATCATAAATAGGTTTTTCTGGGTATAAAGCGCTAAGTTGCCCGCCAATTTCTGGTAATGAATCAATAATAGTGCAGTTGTAACCAAGCATACCTGCTTCAAATACGCTAAATAATCCTGCTGGGCCTGCACCTATTACGGTTATATCTGTTTGGTAAGTATTTTCCATGAGGGTTCTATTGCTATCTTTTAATTTATTAGTATTTTTTATAAAATATGCTGTTTTATTGGTAAAATCAACTATTTTAAGCTAATATGGACTTGTTATTTAGAAAAACAGGACTATATAGTATTATGATTAAAAAAAATCTTGAATCGGTAAAGGATACAGAAAACCTAGCAACTAAAATTGCTAAATATATTGTTGCGGGTGATATAATTAGATTAACTGGTGATTTAGGCGTAGGCAAAAGTGTATTTGCCCGTAGCATTATTAAAGCACTTGGTCATAAAGGAAAACATATTCCTAGCCCAACTTTTACCCTTATTCAAGCTTATGATGATACCCGCTTACCCGTTGCTCATATTGATTTATATAGAATAGAAAGCCAAGATGAAGTAGAAGAAATTGGTGTTGAATGTTGGCTAGATAACGGTTTAATTATTGTTGAGTGGCCAGAAAAAGCACTTAATTGGTTCCCTGAACAAAAACCCGATTTACTAGATTTTCATATTATGGAAATGGATAATTCTGGCACTCTAACTGTTCATATAGAACAAGGTGAGGGAGAAGAACGCAAAATAACTATATCTGGTGGAGATTCTTGGAACCGCAGATTAAGCCTAATTGAAGGTGCTTATACAAGACCAGTAACTAATGAGGGTCGTCAAGAATTTGTAGCAAAATGCGGTTTTAGAAATCATGTAATTAGCCCAGTTTCAGCAGATGCATCTTTTAGAAGTTATTGGCGCATAAATACCCCTGATGGTTGCCGTGTTATTATGGATTCACCACCACCAATTGAAAATGTTGAACCTGTAATTAAAATGACAAGATACTTTGAAAAAATTGGCGTACATGTTCCGCATATATATGAAAAAGATGAAGAAAATGGTTATTTACTACTGGAGGATTTTGGCAACACTACAGTGCGTGATGGCATTTTAAATCATAATAAACCTTTAGAGCCATGGTATTATAAATCTGTTGATGTTCTTGCTCATTTGGCAACTCAACCGTTGCCTGATATTCGTCAGTATACTAAAAAAGCTTTATGGTCTGAAGTTTCTCGTTTTATTGATTGGTACTTACCTTGCGCTCGTTCTCATGCTACTCATACAGCGGATAGGCGCGCATTTAAAGAAATGTGGGAACCTTTATTTGATAAAATTTTAGATGTTCCGCAAACTACAGTTCTTTGGGATTATCATGCTGATAACTTAATGATGTTATGTGATGGAGAACCAAGAGAAGGGCTTGAAGATATTGGAGTAATTGATTTCCAAGATGCAAGAATTGGCCCAGTTAGTTACGATATGAGCATGTTGTTACAAGATGTTAGATTTGAAATACCAAAAGCCTTAGAACAAAAGCTTTTACAGTATTTTATTAATTCTCAAGATTGTTTAGATGAAGAGAAATTTTTACAAAGTTATCGTTTAATTAACTTGCAACGAACATTAAAAATTATTGGTGGCTTTACCCGTTTGCATTTCCGTGATGGCAAAGATAATTATTTACAATATTTACCAAGATGCTGGCAAATTGTAGATGAAGCATTAGAAGATCCGTTATGTAGAGAAATTAAAACTTTTATGCAGGGTATTGTACCTTCCCATAGAAATATAGCTTAAAAAAACAAGGTTGAAAAAATGGCACAAATTAAAAAAGCAATGATATTGGCAGCGGGGCTTGGTACTCGTTTAGGGGAGCTTACTAAACATACCCCTAAGCCACTAATTGATATTGCTGGAAGTTGTCCGTTAATTCGTAGTTTAAATTTACTAGAGCAGGTAGGTATTGAAGAAGTTGCTATTAATATTCATCATTTTGCAGATGTAATTCGTGATGAAATAGCCAAGCATAAAACATCTATAAAAATAACATTTTTTTACGAAGAAAATTTATTAGAAACTGGTGGTGCAATTAAAAATGCTAGTTCATTTTTTAATAATGAAGCGTTTTTATTAATAAATGGAGACGTTATTTGGCAAGAAGAAGATTGTAAACTACTTGAACCATTACTAAATAATTTTAACCCTATAGAAATGGATAGTTTACTAGCCTTAATACCAACTAATACAACTACAGAATTTCGTGGTAATAAAGGTGATTTTTCTCTAGATAACAATAATTACATAACTATACCAAATGATAAAACTGAGGCTATGTATGTTTTTGCAGGAATACAAGTTATTCATCCGCGTATAATAGAAAACAGTAAAGAAACAAAGTTTGGCTTATACCCATATTTTGTAAAAGCTGTAGAAAATAAGCGTTTAAAAGGTATGGTTTATAATGCTAAGTGGGTTGATATTGGTACACCAGAAGGTTTAATAGTTGCACGTAATATGCTTAGTAAAAATATTAAAATTGCTATTTAGTTTTTTAATAATCTTGTAAAAAATAAACGTAACCAGTTTTCACTTATTGAAATATATTCTTCACCTTGCTTGTTAAATTCTTCAAGGCTTAATACCCCTTTTGGGTAATTATGACATTCTTCTTTGTACCATTTATTTATTCTACATAAAGTTATTTCTGGGTGAAATTGCACCCCATAAACTTTATCTGCAAATTTTACCGCTTGATTTTTATATGGCTCACTAGTTGCTAAAAGGGTTGCAGTTTTGGGCAGAGTAAAACAATCATTATGCCACTTACATACATGATTATTATGAAGCTCATTACCAAAAATATAATCATTTTTAATTACAGATACAGGTTCAAAACCAATGCTAAAACCTTTCTCTCCTTTTTTAACTTCACCGCCGTAAATATGAGATAAAATCTGCCCACCTAAACAAATACCAAGGGTTGGAATATTAGATTTAAGCGCCTTTTGTATTGAATTAATTTCTTTTTTTAACCAAGGAAGTTGATTTTTATCATTTACTCCCATAACGCCACCCATTATTACTAAAGCTGAATAATCATCAATATTATCTGGAAATAAATCACCGCTACAAAGTGAAATAAAATGAGTTGAATAGCCAATATCATTAAACATGGCTTTAATGTTATCTGCCCAAATATGGTTTGTATGGAAAATAATTAGTATTTTTTTCATGCTATTAAAATAACGCAGAATAAATTAAGGGGCAACAAAATAAAGAAACCCTCCACGTGGGGGTGGAGGGTTTCAAAGCGCTGAAAAAATAATAATACCCCCTCATCTTATGAGGGCGTTTTTTAAGGTGAGTCACGTATCATGACCATTCCTTTGCCACTGTGGCGGTTGTGGTTATTAAGCCAATTATACCGTTCGAGGTATTCTCATGACTTAATAATGTTAGAGGATTTTTTTTGCACCCGCCATTGGGTGCGGCGACGGCCAGGGATTAATAATTAAATTTACACGTGCAAAAAGCACAAGGTGGTGCATGTGTCATGGCATTCTCCTTGGTTGGAAGGTTATGGGACTTTTTCATTTCAAGAGGAAATGAAAAAAGATGATACAAAATGCAGGTTACCTTAAAAGCCTAAGCGGCTGATAAATCTAAAAAGGTAAGGGCGTTTATAGCCTCGATTGCAATTTGTAATATATGTATAATACAAATTAAATTAAATCGCAAGTGCTAATTGTATACTTTTTATTTTTTCGGAAATTATATCAAATAAGCAACAAAGCACTATATAATAATGACTTTTATTTTTATTTAATTGAAAGTTATCTGCAAATAATGCAAAATTTACAAATGCTAAAAATAAAAAAATTACCGCTGTTTACTTCTGTTTTGTGCCTTGGTTCTTGCGCAGTTTCTTCAGCTGTTGCTCAACCTGCTACAATGACAGCTGAGGATATGAACTACAATGATAAAAATCAAACTGTTACCGCATCTGGAGATGTTAGAATTGAAACAGATTCTGGCACTGTACAAGCAGATAAAATAATTTATAACAAACAAACAGATAAAGTAATAGCCACAGGAAACGTAACTTTTGTTGATGCAGATAACGTAGCCTTATTTAGCGATAAAATGGAACTTAGCGGAGATTTACGTACCGCAGCTATTAGCTCTTTAAAAATTCGTATTGGTAAAAGTGGCGGGGTAATGACAGCTAAAAAAGCTCAAAAAATTGATGATAATACATACACCATGGATAACATTGCTTATACATCTTGTAAGCTTTGTTCCGATGATGATAAATCTGCCCCATGGAAAATTAGAGCCAAA
>JALTLI010000184.1:2595-9913 GCA_027005635.1 Alphaproteobacteria bacterium | reverse complement strand
CCACCGCCACCAATACCAATAACTGTAATTTTAGGTTGATGCGGTTTATCTTCTACCATTGTGATATTTAGTGACATAAGTTTGTTCCCTTGTAACTCATTTCTTTATTATTAAATGTAGTATATGACAATATTAACAGCTTGTCACCTATCATTTAACCATTTTGTAAACTTTCTTTAAAAAACTTTCCAACGTTGTTAAAAATGCTTGAAAAAGAACGCTTATTTTGTTGTTCCCGTACAGATGCCTGACGAGACGCATGAATAATCAAGCCAGAAACACATGAAAATTGTGGGCTACCAGAAAGATCAGTTAGACCATTTAATTCTGTAGGTCTTGAAAGCCTTACAGATTTATCTAAAATAACTTCTGCAAGCTGTTTCATACCGTTCAATTGGCTTCCACCACCAGTTAAAACAACTCTTCTGCCAATCATGGATTCAAAACCAGATTGCTCAATTTTTTCTCTCACCATTTCAAACATTTCTTCGCATCTAGGCTGAATAATACCTGCTAAGGCGCTACGTGAAATTTGGCTACTGGCTGTTTCTTCATTTTCACCAACATGCGGAACATCAATTTGTTCATCACTCGGAACAAGTGATGCCATGGCTGAACCGTATAAATTCTTAATCCGTTCTGCGTGGGCAATTGGTGTAGATAACCCTCTAGCAATATCTGATGTTATATATTGACCACCAACAGGAACAACCGCAACATGCAACAATGAACCTTCGGCATAAATAGCAATTTCACAAGTACCGCCACCAATATCAACTAAGCAAACACCTAAATCACGTTCATCTGGAACTAAGCAAGAAAGGGCAGATGCGTAAGGCTGAACAACTAAATCTTCAACTTCCAAATGACAACGTTCAACACAACGAACCATATTACGTACCGCAGATGATGCTGCAGAAATAATATGAACCTCTGATTCAAGCCTTGCGCCAGTCATACCACGAGGATCACGGATATCTGTTTGACTATCTAGTTGATATTTTGTTGCTTGAGAATGGATAATTTTTCTATCACCCTCAATTTGTTTAGCTCTGGCAACGTCTATTACTTTAAAAATATCTGCATCTGTAATTTCATGGTTATTTAATACAACTAAACCATCAGTAATATGACTGCGTAAATGTACGCCACCTAAGCCAACATATACACTTTCAACTTGTACATCTGCCATTTCTTCTGCCTGAAGTACAGCTTCACGAATAGCGTTTTCTGTGCTATCCATATCAACAATCATACCTTTTTTAATTCCACTAGATGCGTGTTGACCGTAGCCAATTACTCGTGGATTAAAGGCATGATCAAGCTCCGCAATAAAGCATGCAACTTTACTGCTACCTATATCTAATGCTGCTACAATATTTGGTTTTGTTGCCATTTTATTTATCGAAACCTATTTTATATCTCTTAATATAACTCGGTCAGAAATCCTTAGATCCACTGTACCGTGTGTTTTTTCTAAAATCTTGCGTTTTTTATTTAATTCCACAAGTATTTTTAGTGCATGTTGAGAGTTTTCTTCCGGCAATTGAACCTGTACACCAGAACTAAAAACTAAATCCCAACGACGCTCCCCAATATAAGTTGCTGTCACTAGTTTATCTAATAACTTAACCTCTTGTGATAATAGCATGAATAGTTCCCCCGCGTGAATAGCTGAATTTTCACCTTTTATGGTTGGTAAACTATCAAAACGTGAGTCTGAGCGGGTAATAACCTCACCTTTTTTGTTAATTACAAATAATTCATCATCTATTATGATTTTTGTAAAGGGGTGATGCTCATATATCTCAATTTTTAAAGTTGAAGGAAGTTCTCTGCTTACAATTGCTAGCTTAACCCAGCTTAAATCTTCAATAGATTTGCGTATTTCCGCTACATCAACCCCAACTAATGTATCACCTTTTTTCATGTTAATAGCGTTATTTAAATCTTCAGAGCTAGTATATTTAACCCCTTCAACTAATATTTTTTCTAATTTTGCATTAATGGATTTAGCAACAAAATTTTGCATGTTTTTAGTTATAATTTCTCTGTTTTGATAGCCAAAGTAAAAAATACCAGCAAAAATAGTAATTAATAATACAGATATTAATAACTTTTTGTGCGGAAGTGGTGGTCTGCGAAGTTTCCTTTTTGCTTTAATTTTTTTTGCCATATCCAGCATCCTCCATTATCCATAAAATTAATTTATTAAAGTTAATATTTTTATAATTTGCTTGCTCTGGCACTATGCTTACAGGCGTTAAACCTGGTAAAGTGTTAACTTCAAGCAATATTAAACGATTAGCTTTTTCGTTATATATAAAATCAACCCTTGTTACACCTTTACAACCTATGGCTTGAATAGCTCTCAAACCTTTTTGCATTATTTTTGCTGTTAATTCTTTTGAAATATCAGCAGGCGTAATATGTTTGGCACCATTTTCAGCATATTTAGCTTGGTAATCATAAAAGCTATTTTTTGGTGGTATAATTTCGGTTACTACCAACGCTTTATCTGCCATAAAACCAACAGAAAACTCTTTTCCATCAATATATTCTTCCAACATAAAAGTTCCATGATTTTTTACATTTTCTAGTGCATTTTGCCATTCATTTTCATTTTTCACAATGGAATTACCAATGGAAGAACCACCACACACAGGCTTAACAACAACGGGTAAACTCATACCTGTTTTATTAAAATTTTTAGGTGCGCTTAATGGTTTATATATAATTTCTTTGGCAATATCTACACCATTTAAAGATGCCATTTTTTTAGCCTTAGATTTATCCATAGCCAGCGCAGAAGATAAAACTCCGCTACCATTATAAGGGATATTTAAAAAATCTAATACGGCTTGAACTGTACCATCTTCTCCGGGGCAACCATGTAAAGCTAAAAATACAAAACTAGGGTTAATATCTTTAAGTTTAGTTATCCAATCATTAATTAAATCTATTTTTATATAATCAATGTTGAGCTCTTCCATTGCCTTAGCAACAGAATTTGCAGTTATGCACGAAATATCATATTCAGCAGATGTTCCACCGTATAAAATTACAACTTTATTATTCACTATTTTTTCCTAGAGCTTTAACTTCTCTGTGCATTTTTATGCCAAGTTTTTCTTTTATTTTATTTTCAACCTTTTGAGATAGCTCTTCCATATCAGCAGATGTAGCCCCACCTAAATTAACAAAAAAGTTAGCATGTTTTTCAGAAACCTGTGCATTACCAACCCGCATACCTCTACACCCTGCTTTTTCAGTAATTTTCCATGCGCTACCATGTTCATCACTATTTTTAAACCAACTACCAGAACTAGGCATATTAATTGGTTGAGAAGTTACCCTCTCCTTATTTATTTTACGCATCTGGTTACGGATATCATCTTTATTACCATGCTTTAATTTAAAAGTTGCAGATATAAAAATCCAACCGTTAGGCAAACCAGTTTTACGGTACTCAAAACCAATTTCATCTGGTTGCATGGTTTTTAATTTACCAGTATTAGTTATTACATCTACACTAATTAAATTATCAGCGGTTTGATACCCATAAGCACCGGCATTCATAGCTAAAGCACCACCAATACTTCCAGGGATACCGCATAAAAATTCTATTCCTGTTAAGCTTGCTTCTCTTGCTGATCTGGCAGTTTTACCGCTTGTTGCCCCTGCTTCGGCTATTACATTAACCCCATCAACTTTAACATTTGAAAGTTTGTTCAAGTGTATAACTATACCAGATATTCCATTATCACTAATTAAACTATTACTACCTTCTCCTAAAATAGTAATGTTTATATTTTGTGGTTTATTTTTTATAAAATCTGCTAGCTCTTTTACACTTTCAGGCTCAAAGAAATATTCTGCATTACCGCCAATTTTTAAAGTTGTATAAGGTGCAAGAGCTACATCTTTTTGGCATTTATCAAAAATATTACTCATTAGCTTTTTCCTCTAAAACTAAATATTTTGCCCAGTTAGTAATATTTCCTGCTCCTAAACAAATAACTGCGTTTTGGTCTCCTCCCCAGCCATTTTGCGCTTCAATAATTTTGGTTTTTAAATCTTCTTTATCATTAACGGTTAAAACGGGGATACCTATTTCTGTTTTAATTTTTTCAGCTAATAATTCACTATTTATTCCATCAATTGGTTTTTCACCAGCACCATATACAGGAGCAATTAAAACTGCATCAACATCTTTTACACTTATAACAAAACCATCAATTAAATCTTTTAATCTGCTGTATCTGTGTGGTTGAATAACTGCTATAATTTTACCAGCAAAAACATTTTTAGCTGCCTTTAAAGTTGCTTTAATTTCTACAGGATGATGACCATAATCATCTATAACCACCATATTATTTAATGTACCAAGTTTGTTAAAGCGCCTACTAACCCCTTTAAAATTTGCTAAGGCAAAGCGCATATCTTCAAATTTTCCGCCAAGTTTTAAGCATACTAAAATTGCTGCCAAAGCATTTTGTACGTTATATACCCCTGGTAAATTTAAAATAACTTTTTTATATGTTTCACCAAAGGCTTCTAAATCAAAAATAGTTGTATAGTTTTCCTGTATTATGTTAGTTGCTTTAACATCAGCCATATCACCTAACCCGTAAAAATAACTATGTTGTTCTTGCAGTCCTGCTAAACAACGAACATCACCATCATCTGCACTTAACATAGCAAAGCCATTTTCTGGAACATTAGAAACAAATTTTTTATAACTAACCCGTACCTGATCCATACCACCATAATATTCCATATGTTCATGATCAATATTAGTAACAACCGCAACAGTTGGGTGAAGCTTGGTAAAGCTACCGTCAGATTCATCTGCTTCAACAACCAGCCAATCATTGCTAGCTTTAGCATTAGAATTTAATGATGAAATAATTCCACCATTAATAACACCAACATCAAAACCACAAGCATCCATTAAAGTATAAGTTAAAGCTGTGGTTGTTGTTTTACCATGAGTACCGCTAATTGCTACACTATTTTTTGTATAATCTTGTAAAATCATAGCCAAGATATCAGAGCGATGAACAACCTTAATACTTTTATTTCTGGCATAACTTAATTCCACATTATCATTAGGTATGGCAGTAGAAACAACAACTGTGCAATCTAGTGGAACATTTTTAGGATTATGCCCTATAAATATTTTTATTCCTTTTTTCTGTAATCTTTCAATAGATGAATTTTCAGCACCATCAGAGCCTTGCACAGTTTCACCAGCTTCATGAAGAATTTCTGCCAAGGCACTCATACCTATGCCACCTATGCCTATAAAGTGAAAAATCATTTTTTCACTTCCGCTTTATTATTAATTTCTTCAGCCATTTGCATAACATCCATTTTGGCAAGTTTTAGAACTTCATTAGCAACATCTGTGGCTGCATTTGGCTTACCTTGTTGTTTAGCTTTTTTTCTCATTGTGTGTAGAATATCTGGCTTTTCGATAAGTTCTTTTAAAGTATTAGATAGCTCTTGCGGGGTAAAAACATCATCTTCCATTAATATAGATGCGTCTTTATCTGTTAGCACTTTAGCATTTAGTTTTTGATGCCCATCTGCAAGTTTTAACGGCACAAAAATTGCGGGTAAACCAAGTAAGGCACACTCACTAACAGTTCCAGCACCAGAGCGGGCAATCATTAAATCACTTTGCAACATTTTTTCAGGTAAATCATTGTAAAATGAAGTTACATTATAATCCACTTTCAAACCATCATATATGGCAGATACTCGTGCAATATCTTCTGGTCTTGCCTGTTGATTAATTTTAATTTTTTTACGATACTTACTAGCAAGCAACGAAATTGCAGCAGGGACAATATCAGATAAAATCCTTGCTCCTTGGCTTCCACCAACAACTAATATATGGAAATAGCCATCTTCTTTGCGTTTTTTGTTTTGTAGTTTTAAAATATTTTTTCGTAATGGGTTACCAAGTACTGTGGCAATTCCTTCTAATCTTGGAGGTAAAGTTCCAGGCATAATATCAAATGCTAACGCAATTTTATCTACCCTACCTGCTAGTAGTTTATTTGCTCTTCCTGGTAAAACATTTTGTTCATGTATCATGGTAGGAACGCCAGATATTCTACCAGCAAAAACAGATGCTACAGTGGCATAACCACCAGTACCAAATACCACCGATGGACGTACATTATTTACAATTTTCATGGCAGTAACAAATGCTCTTACAAGGTTAAATACAGCCCATAGTTTACGGATAGGATTTTTAACATTCCATGCAGATGCTGGCAGTGTTTCAAGCCTGAAATTGGCATCAGTTATAGCTTTTTCAAAAGCTGTACCATTACCAACAAACACACAGGTAGCACCTTGAGAACGAAGTTCCTCTGCTACTGCAAGTGCAGGAAAAATATGCCCGCCAGAAGCACCAGCTGAAATTAATATTGTTGGGCCTTTTTTGTTCATTAGATATTTCTTTGATTTATATTTTTAAGTATTACACATTACCATAAAATTGATTAATTGTATAGAATATATCAATATAAAAATAAAAAACACCGTCTATATATTTGCATATATAGACGGTATAAATCAACTACGCTTTAAAGCATTAATAGTGGCTTCCCTTTGATGGAAATCGCCAGCCTCATCTGGCTTGTTAATATTACGCCACTCTGCCCAATCTAGGGACATTATAGCATCTTCATTGGCGTCTACCTCAAACCAATTTCTTACTTCATCATTTTCATTGCCTGCTTGCACAAGCTTTTTTGCTGTATCGTCAGAAATATCAACGATATGAAAATAATGACTTTTGGTCATCTCGACCGTATTTTCCGTGCGTTTATCATTAAACGCCCAGTCATTCACGGTTCTGTTGTATACAGGTTTATAATCTAAACCATCATAAACCATATCAGCTGTAATGATACCGTCTGATTCTTTTTCTAACTCCCTGATTAATCCCGTAATCCATGTATCACCATTGTACGGGTTTATAAAACCACCAGCAAGTCCAACCTTGCCAGCCTCAGCAATGCCTTCATCACGCACCTGAAGGATATACTTATTTCTAAGTTTATCCCTTAAAATTACTGCAACTCCAATACGATAAGTTGGGTATTTCATAATACTCTCCTGTGATAAAAAAATACTGAATGTATTTTTAAAAGATAATAACTTAACAAAATAATTAAGTTAGATTGATACTCATACAATATAGTTAATACTTAGACGAATTTCAAATAAAAAATTAAACCTTAGCACCCTTACGAGTTACCGCTAATAATATACCCATTACAATACCCATTGTAATAGT
>JALTLI010000184.1:0-2585 GCA_027005635.1 Alphaproteobacteria bacterium | reverse complement strand
ACCATTACCAACAAACACACAGGTAGCACCTTGAGAACGAAGTTCCTCTGCTACTGCAAGTGCAGGAAAAATATGCCCGCCAGAAGCACCAGCTGAAATTAATATTGTTGGGCCTTTTTTCACTTTATATTTTACCTCTTTTAGTTACCGCTAATAATATACCCATTACAATACCCATTGTAATAGTTGATGACCCACCATAGCTTATAAATGGCAAAGTCATACCTGTTATTGGCATTAATTGTAAAACAACTGATACATTTATCAAAACTTGTAATGCAAATAATATTAAAACACCATTACCCGCCAAAAAAATAAATTTATCTTTTTTATCAATTATTTTTGAAAAACCTCTGTAAATAACTGCTCCGTATAAAAGAAGTAAAGCAAAACAAATAACTAAACCAAATTCTTCACCTATTACTGCAAATACAAAATCTGTGTGTGCATCTGGTAGATGTTCTTTAACAACACCTTCACCAGCACCCAAGCCAAACCAACCACCAGAAATTAATGCCTCCATAGCTCTATCAATTTGGTAAGAATCACCACTTGCCGGATCCAAGAAACGAGAAAACCGTGACCGAACATGAGGTAAAAATGTATAAGCACCGGAAACACTAACCATAGCAACCGTTGCAAGGCTAGCTATCCAAATTAAAGGAACACCTGCCATAAATACTTGCGCCCCCCATATTAAGCCTAAAACACCAAACATTCCAAAATCTGGCTGAAAGATAACAGCTATTTCCATAATAGATATTAACGCTAGAGAAATAATAAAACGTTTGTCTCTATCCTTTTGTTTTTTATAAGAAAGCAAAGTAGCAGTTATAATAATAACACCTATTTTCATAAATTCTGTTGGTTGAATTTTAAAGCCTAGAATAGATATCCACCTACTTGCTCCTTTAACATCTGCACGTATAATTAAGGTAATAAAAATACCAATTAAAGCACCAAAAAATATAGTACTACCAATAATTTTAATACTTCGTACAGAAAGGCTAGAAGTTGCAACCATCAAACCAAATGATAACAATAAAAATAACCATTGTTTACGTGCAAAATGAAACGCATCAACTGAATATTCATTAGCAACAGCACCAGAAGATGTAGTTACAATAAAAGCACCAATAACCATTAATGTTGTAATTAAACCAAATAATGTGTGGTCAATTTTCCACCACCAATCAGATATCGGGTTTTTGTATTTTCTAGATGCTCTCATTTACCGTATCTTCTAACTCTCTGCATATATTGGCAAAAACATCTCCACGATGTTCAAAACTTGTAAATTGATCAAAGGAAGCACAAGCTGGTGAAAGAAGTACAACTGGGTTTTGTAACCCCTCCTGTTTAGCAGAAGTATAAGCTTCCATTATAGCTTTTTCCATTGTATTACATTTAAATACTGGTATATGTGATTGAAGTTCATCACTAAATCTATCTTGTGCATCACCAAATAAAAATACTCCTCGTACATTTTCTAGTTCACTCAAGCATGGTTTTGCACCTTCTTCTTTTGCTAAGCCACCAGCTATCCAATAAATATTTTTATAGCTAGACAAAGCACAGTTTGCTGCTGTTGCATTAGTTGCCTTAGAATCATTAATAAATAAAATATCTTTTATTTTATGCACTATTTCCAAACGATGAGGCAAGCCAGTAAATTCTTTTAATCCTGCTATAAAAGTTTTTTTATCCATAAAATTTTTAGTAGCCAAATATGCACAAGCTATATTTTGCCAGTTATGCTTTCCTGGTAAATTTTCGAAATCATAAAAATTCAAAATTGTTTCATAATCATCATTTTCATTTAATATTTTTAGCTTGCCTTCATCTGTCATAACAACATCGGCGCCATCTTTGCCAAAAGATACTTGATATAACTTTTGCGGTTGCTTTTTAAGTTCTATAGCTAGCTGTTTTGTTTCTTTGCTATCTACGCCTAAAATTCTAACGGCATCATCTTTTTGTAAATTAAAAATGTTTTTCTTGGTGTTTAAATAATTTTCCATACTTCCGTGTCTATCCAAATGATCTGGGGTCAAATTCAAGAATATAGCAACATCAAAAGATGCAGTTTTCATCATTTCTAACTGATAAGATGAAAGTTCAAGAACATAAACCCCATCTTCACCAATAGAAGGCAAAGATAAAACAGGGATACCAAAATTACCGCCAACTTCATTTTTAACACCAGCTTTTGTTAATAAATGACCAATTAAAGCAGTGGTAGTAGATTTACCATTAGTACCAGTTATACCAATAAATTTTGATTGTTTTTCTTTTTCAAATAAAATGTCAATATCTCCAACAATATCCACACCTTCTTTTTGGGCTTTTTTAACAGCATAGCAATCGTATGAAATACCGGGGCTTTTAACCATCATGTCTATTTCTTGCCAGTTTAGTAGCTCTGGTGAACATATTTCTACGTTACTTATCCCTTTTAATTCATCGGGCCATGTAGATGTTTTATCATCCCATACATAAACAAAAGCACCGCTTCTGCTTAAAGATAAAATAACGCTTGCACCAGTTCTACCTATGCCATACACAAATATTTTTTTATTACTTAA
>JALTLI010000183.1 GCA_027005635.1 Alphaproteobacteria bacterium | reverse complement strand
GCATTTGCTGTTGGTATCCTTTCATTGCTTGGTAAGCGGGTTCCAGTTAGTTTAAAAGTGTTTTTATTAGCTTTAGCCATTATTGATGACCTTGGCGCGATTATGATTATTGCTATATTTTACACAGATAACCTTCAATTACAGGCACTTTATTGGGCTGCTGGGTTTGCATCTGCTTTACTTGCTTTAAATTACTTTAATGTAAGTAAAGGTTCTTTATACATGTTATTTGGTTTTGCTTTGTGGGTTTGTGTACTTAAATCTGGTGTTCATGCTACATTTGCTGGTGTGTTTGCCGCTTTTTGTATTCCGTTAGAAATTAAAGGTGAACGCCGTTCATTACTTCGTCAACTAGAACATGATTTAAACAGCTTTATAGCATACGTTGTATTACCATTATTTGCTTTTGCTAATGCTGGTGTTTCTTTGGAAGGAGTTAGCCTAGATATTGCATTTGAACCAGTTACTTTAGGTGTTATTACTGGCTTATTAATTGGTAAGCAAGTTGGTATATTTTCTACTGTATTTATATTTATAAAATCTGGTATTGTAGCAATGCCAAAAGGTGCTACATGGGGTAGAATTTGGGGTGTGAGCATACTTGCTGGTATTGGCTTTACCATGAGTTTATTTATTTCAACATTAGGGTTTAAAACTGCTGAACAAGCACAATTTTTAACAGAAGCTAAACTTGGTATTTTAACTGGTTCTATACTTTCTGCATTGCTTGGTTTGGCTGTAATGTCATTTTTCTGTAAAGGTTATAAAGAAGATGAGAGTAAATAAAACAAAATGACCGTTGGATCATTTATAAGAACTGTAAAATATTTAACCCCATATCAAGTTTGGGCAAGGGTAGATTACCGTTTACGTTGCATATATTATAATACTCCATTATACGGTTTGCTAGAACAAGAAGTTGCTCCTTGTGATACATTAATTACTACCCCATCTAGTTTATGGCGAGGGAGTAAAAAAGCAGGCAGAGAAATTATTAAGTTAAAATTTGAATTTAATAATCAAAAAATCAATATGGATAAAGATATCCGTTGGTATCCACAAGAAGCAACAACATTATGGATATATAATCTCCATTATTTTGAATGGCTAAAGCATCTTAATACTTTAAAGCTTGAAGGGCTAGAACCAGCAAGAGAAATGGTTTCTGCATGGATATATGAATGCGATAGATTTAATAAAATAAGTTGGCACCCATACCCGTTATCACTAAGAATTATTAGCTGGCTAACCTATGCTAATTGGTTGCTTGATGGAAGTTCAGAAAAATTTAAAGAAGAATTTTTAGATAGCCTAGCAAGGCAAATAGATCATTTACAAAGAGTAATAGAGTGGGATGTTGAAGGTAACCATATTATAAAAAACCTTAAGGCACTTATTTTTGTTGGTTTATGTGTAAAAGGTAAGCAAAGTATATACCTAGATGCCCTAGAAACATTATTAAAACAGCTAAAAAAACAAATTTTAGCAGATGGTGGGCATTATGAACGTAGCCCTCATTATCATGTAGATGTTCTCAAAGATATTATTGAAATACGCTCATTAATTGCTAAATCTGGGCAAGCATTACCTGCTCAACTAGATGATGTAATTGATAGAATGGTATCTGTTATGGAATTTTATCGTTACCCAGATGGAGAACTTGGCTTATTTAATGATGGTGAAATAAATACTAATGCTCATTTAAATGAAATCTTAAAATACCGTGGTAATGCTGAAAAACCTATCCATGTACTAGAAGATACTGGCTACACAAGGCTGGAAAGAGAAGAAACAATGTTGATGATGGATACTGGTAAATGTTGTCCTGATGAATTACCAGCTCATGCCCATGCCGATACTCTATCATTTGAATTATGTATAAATAAAGAAAGAATTTTTGTTAACCAAGGAACATATTTGTATCAACATAAACTGCGTAATATTTTACGTGGCACAAAGGCGCATAATACAGTTTGTGTAGATAATGAAAATAGTGCAGAAGTATGGAAAACTTTTCGTTTAGGTAGGCGTCCAACAAAAGTTGAATGTCAGGTGAAGGAATCTCCACAAGAAGGAATTGGTGTGGAAACATCTCATAATGGTTATAAACATATTGGTATAACTCATGAACGGAGAATATTTGTTTCTCAAGACGGAGATAATATTTTAGGTGAAGATTTTATAAAATCAAAAAGTAATAAAAAAAATCATAAAGTTGAAGCAATGTTTCATCTTCATCCAGATATTAAATATACTTTAAAAAACTATACAGAGGCGGAACTTACAACCAAAAACAAACAAAAAATTACTTTTAAAATTGAAGGCGGAGTTTTTCAGGAAAAAGAAGGTATTTATGCTCCATATTTTGGTAAAAAACAGCCATTAAAAACTCTTGTTGTTAAAGGTAAATGGAAGCAGGGTGAGAGCGTTATTCGTTGGGGTATATCCAAGCTATAAAAAATATGTTATAGCTATTTTATAATTACAAAAAGGTTGAAATATGTTTTTAAATATCATGAAATCTAAAATTCATAATGCCATTATAACCGAGGCAGATATAAACTATGAAGGAAGTATAACCATTGATGAGGAGTTAATGGAAAAATCTAATATATATGCAGGAGAAAGAGTTCAGGTTGTTAATATGGAAAATGGCAACAGGCTTGAAACCTATGTTATTACTGGTAAAAGAGGTTCTAAGTGTATTGAAATGAATGGTCCTGCAGCATTAAAATGTACCAAAGGTCAAAGAATACATATTATTACATACGCTTTTGTAGAGCCCAAAGAAATGCCAATAAAATCAACAAATTTATTTATTGAAAATATGAATGATATTAAGAGTGTTGTTGTTAAGTAGTTGTAATTAATACATCTTAGTTATTTAATAACTTAGCCGCCGCGCCACGGGCTTCAGTTGTAACACTGCTACCTGCTAACATTCTGGCAATTTCTTCTTCCCGTTCTTGCTTGTTTAGGGTTCTTACAGATGTAACTATTTCACCATTTTTAGTATCGGCAGATTTTTCAATTTTTATATGTGATGTACCACGGGCTGCAACTTGCGGAAGGTGTGTAATAACAAGCACTTGATGCTTTTTAGCCATTTCTTGCAAGGTACCACCCACAGCATCTGCTACGGCACCGCCAACTCCTGTATCTACTTCATCAAAAACAAGAGTAGAGGCATCTTCTTTGGCATAAAACACTTCTTTTAAAGCAAGCATAAGCCTAGAAACCTCACCCCCTGATGCAATTTTTACCAGTGGATTAAATGTAGCAGAATTATTGGTTGAAACAAGAAACTCAACACTTTCTAAACCACCAGCATTACCAATTTCTAATGGGGTAAACTCAACTTTAAATTTTGTATCTGCCATTTTTAATTTTGTTAATGATTTACCAATTGTACCTGCTAAATCTTCAGCTGTTTTTTTACGTTTAGTGGTAAGAATTTTTGCATGATCTGTGTAAACGTCCCAAGATTCATCAACACGGTGTTCTAATTCTTCCAATGATTCTTCTTCTAGTGACATATTATCTAGTTTCCGTTGAAGTTTACCAATAAATAATGGTAATTCATCAGTTGTTACACTATGTTTTCTTGCTAGGCTTTTTAAGGTGAATAACCTGTCATCAACGTATTCTAAACGCTCTGGGTCTGGCTCAAATTGATTACCCATAGTTTCAATTTCACGGGTTATATCATTAAGCTCTTCGTATGCAGAGCTTAATCTTTTTGCAATATCTACAACTTCATCACCAGTATATTCTGCTACACTTGCAAATTCTCTATCTGCTGCTGCTAACATAGCTACTGCGCTTTGTCCTTCTTCTCCGCTTAAAAACTGGCTAGCGTTAGTAAAAACATCAATTAATTTTTCTCCTGCCATTAATTTTTGACGCTCTTCAGAAAGGGTATCTCTTTCACCAACTTGTGGGTCTAGCTCTTCTAGCTCTTTAATATTTTCTTCTAGTTGACGGATTTCTTCTAGGTGTTCATCACTACTATTTTTTGCTTGGTTTAAGCGTTTATTTAGCCTGTACCATTCCCAGTAACTTTTTTCTACGCGGTTTGTAATGCTATCTAGACCACCAAAACTATCTAGTAATCCTGCATGATATTGAGGTTTTAGTAAAAGCTGGTTATCATATTGGCTGTGGATATCTACTAGTAAATCACCAACTTCTTTCATTTGAGTTTGGGTAACACGCACACCATTTATAAAAGCTTTTGTTTTTCCTTGGCTATTTAAAAACCTACGCATAACAAGTTCGTTATCATCAACAGGAATACCTAAATCATCAAGTAATGGATATACCTGACAGTTTTTACCAAGACTAAATGTAGCTTCAACCGAAGCTTCTTCACAGTTATGGCGGAGCAGTCCAATATCAGCTCTGCCACCTAAAGCTAAAGCGCAGGAATCAACCAACATAGATTTACCTGCACCAGTTTCACCTGTTACAGTTATCATGCCATTTTCAAATTCAAGCTCCACCTTACGGATTAGGGCTATATTTCTAATGTATAATCGGTTTAGCAACGTATGCTTCCTTTAAATTAGTGTATAATCTATATATGGGTATTATATGCTATTTTCAAGGGTAAAATTACTTTTTTATATAATGAATTATTATAAAGGTTGCAAAAGGTTGCTTTTGTTTACTTGTTGTTTTATAATTCTACTAAATACATAAAAAGATATAAAAAGGGCAACTTCATGGTGGCAACCGCTGTTAAATTATCTGAAAAACTTGTAAAAGAGGCACGCAAATATGCAGATATATATAATAGATCTGTACCAAAGCAAATTGAATATTGGGCTAAAATTGGCAAAATAGCAGAAGAAAACCCAGATTTACCAAATGATTTTATAAAAGATTTACTATTAACCGAACAACAGCAAGATGAAACACCTCTGTTTGATTTCGGTTGTGAAGAAATTTCTAAAAGTTAGGTGAAATAAAAATGCGTGGATATTTTGCAATTGGTGCAGAAGGCATCAATAAAGCCCAAAATGTAGGAGCGTTAATGCGTACAGCTCATGCTTTTGGCGCAAGCTTTGTTTTTACTGTGGCAGAAACATATTCTATCCGTCAAGGTAACAGAGCAGATACTTCAAAAACAGATAACAACCTTCCACTATATAACTTTGATGATATTGAAAGTATGAATTTACCAGATAAATGCCAGCTAGTTGGAATAGAATTAACCGATGACGCAATTAACTTACCTAGCTTTAAACATCCTTTACAAGCGGCATATATTTTAGGGCCAGAACAGGGCAGTCTTTCACCTGAAATGGTAGAAAAATGTGATCATATAATAAAAATACCTACAAAGTTTTGTGTAAATGTTAGCGTTGCAGGGGCAATAGTTATGTATGATAGAGTAACAAGCTTAAGTAAGTATCCAAGCCGTCCAATTATGCCTGGTGGAGGAGTACCTGAAATTGATAATCATCATTTTGCCATTGCAAAGTGTAAACGGAAGTAAATTTATTTACTTGTACCTTATTGACATTTGTATACTTTGTTCATATAACAGTTAATAGTATTACGGATGTTTTGCAAATTATTGTAAGCAATCCGCTTATGAAACATCTTTATTACTATTTTTCGCCCAATTACGGGCACAACCCCAATGCCTGCTTGCAGGCCAAAATGTCCGTTCCGGACGAGGATGATATTATGTCATTGCAAAAACGAGTAATAGAACTAAGCCAATCTATTGATATTGAAATTGTATCAAGCAAACTGGTATTTGGTGGCGATAACAAATACCCACTATCAGTTATGGAGAGAATTATCTCTGTAAACGGAGTGGAGCAGGGCGCTACTTTGGCATTAAAATCAAATGCCAGTGCAACAGTAGTTCTAGTATGGCCTAATGGTGATAGCTACAGTACCATTGTAATGGTGGAAGCCAAAAAGGCGATTGCAGATGTTGCAGTTACATGCCCTAGTGGTTATGTTGGTGAAGGTTTGGACCTTAAAGACGCTGCAGTAGCAATTGTTGAGCGTGAAACTGGTATTAAAGTTTCAAGCAACAAGCTAACTCAGCTTGGTAAGGGGTCGTATCCTTTGCCTAACGGGCGTTATGCCAAGGATTACTATTTTATGTGTGTGTTAGATGAAAAACCACAATACATGAAATCGTATGAAGATGGCAAGGCTGCTGTTGGAAGCTTAAGTGAAGCTGTAGATGTGGTTAACCACTCACCTGCTGTTATTGCGATGTTTAGAGCCGAAAAGGCTTTGAGCAAATAAATAACATTATTTATTATAATGAGTAACCTTTTTAGGTTGCTCATTTTTTGTTTTTATTACTATAATCTGAATTAATTTATAGTAATAAAATGGATAGCTTTATGCAAACAATAGAAAACCCACAAGATTACACAGGAAGATACGATTTTAGTGATAAACAATTTGCTGCTGCATGCAAACTTATTCCTGGCGGAGTAAATTCTCCTGTTCGTTCATTTAAAGGGGTAAATGGTAGCCCAATTTTTATAACTGGCGCAGAAGGAGCAGTTATTCAAGATGTAGATGATAATCAATATATAGATTACGTTGGCAGTTGGGGGCCGATGATTTTAGGTCATGCAAATCCGCATATTATAGATGCAGTTCAAAATATTGTTCCTTTGGGTTTATCATTTGGTGCGCCAACAGATAGAGAAACCTGTTTAGCCGATTTTATATGTGATAGACATAAAAATATGGAAATGGTGCGTTTAGTTAATTCTGGAACAGAGGCAACCATGAGCGCAATTCGTTTAGCCCGTGGTTACACAGGCAAAAAACGAGTTATTAAATTTGATGGTTGTTACCACGGGCACGGAGACAGCCTACTTGTTGCCGCAGGAAGTGGCGCAGTAACTCAAGGAATACCAGGAAGCGGCGGAATACCAGAAGAATTAGCCAATTTAACAACTGTAGTTCCTTATAACGATTTAAAAGCCACTGAGGTGGTTTTTGAAAAATTTGATGATATTGCCTGCTTAATAGTAGAACCAGTTGCTGGAAATATGGGGTGTGTGCCTCCGCAAGAAGGGTTTTTACAAGGATTACAAAAATTATGTAATGAAAATGATGTTGTTTTTATTGTTGATGAAGTTATGACAGGGTTTCGGGTTCATAAAGGTTCTGCCCAAACACTATATAATATTAAGCCAGATTTAGCTTGTTTTGGTAAAATTATTGGTGGTGGAATGCCTCTTGCTGCTTACGGAGGCAAAAAAGAAATAATGAAAAAACTTTCACCATTAGGAGACGTTTATCAAGCAGGAACACTTGCAGGAAACCCAATTGCAGTAACAGCAGGAATTGCCACAGTTGAGCAATTAACAACAAAAACTTACGAAGAGCTAGAAAACACTGCTTGTTACCTAGAGCAAGGTATAAAAAGATTATTTGAAATAAGCGCTACCCCCCTTAGCATTAACCGTGTTGGTAGTATGTTAACTTTATTTTTTATGCCAAAAGCGCCAACAAATTTTGCTGAAGCGCAACAGTATGATAAAAAAATGTTTGATGCGTTTTTTCATGAAATGTTGGAAAACGGAGTTTATTTACCACCATCACCTTATGAAACTTGGTTTGTTAGTACTTCTCATACCAAGGAAATGATTGACCTAACATTAAAAGCAGTAGAAACTACACTTAATAAGATAAAAACAGGATAAAAAAATGGATAAAGCACAGCTAGAACAATATCTAAACTCAGCAAAACAAGTATTAGTAAATATTGATGTTGGAACTATGGATATTACAACTGGAATTATTGTTATTTTTGCACTAATTCTTGCTTGGGTATCTTTTAAGCTTGGGGTAAAAATTGGTAAACAATCACTAGATTATAACCATAAGCTAGAAGTTTTATCACGTGTTGCAAAAGTATTTAATGAAGTTAATAATGTTTTTCCACCTATTTATAAGGTATCTGTACAAGATGTTGATAACCTATTTTTTAAAAAACATGCAGAACAGTTAGCTAAACTAGCAAAAGTAATGGATAAAGATATTATGATGTGGAGCATGACAGCTCCAACAAGTTACTTAGATAATGCTAATAAATTAGCTCAGCAAGTTGCAAAATCTGCTAAAAATTTAGCTAAAACTGAAGTTACAAATAAAATGACTGATAAAAAAATCAAAAATATTGTTAAAAAGCAACATAATCAAATCCTTGCAACTTATGAAGCTATGGTTAAGGAAATGCGTAAAGATATGCGTAGTGAAGGATTATCAAAAATTATTAAAAATATTATTCATTCATAATGGTTAATAAAATAAAAGCTAAAAAGAAAAAAGAAAAAGATCTTAAAATTCTTGGTGCTAAAACTAAGTTTAAAAAACAGGTTTCTGAATCTTCTCGCCGTTATTTGCGCCGTCAATCCAAAGATATTTATTCTAATATGGCGCAAGATGAAGGTTACCGTTCTAGGGCTGCTTATAAACTTATAGATATTAATAAAAAGTATGATTTTTTACGCAGTGGTATGGCAATTGCTGATTTAGGTTGCGCCCCCGGAAGTTGGTGTCAGGTGCTAAATCGTACATTAAAAGGTAGTAACCACACAATTGTTGCTATTGATAAAATACCTATTGATGAGCTAGAAAATGTAAACTTTTTACGTGGTGATTTTACTAAAGATGAAGTTTATGAAGAGCTTTTGAACTTATGCCCAAATGGCTTAGATGTTGTGATTTCTGATATTGCACCAGAAACAACAGGGCATACAAATACTGATCATATTCGTTCAATGGCACTTGTTGAACTTGCTTTAGATTTTGCTTTGACTACTCTTAAAAAAGATGGAATATTTTTAACAAAAATTTTCCAAGGTGGGGAAGAAGTGCAACTTAGAGACAGTATGCGTAATTATTTTAATAAAGTAGCATTTGTTAAACCACCAGCTTCACGCAAGGATTCTAAGGAAATATTTTTGATTGGGATTGGCTTTAAGGGAAGAGGTTAATGAGTGATTTACAACTTTATATATCAATGCAAAAATTTTGCGGAATATTATCCATAAAAGCCACGCCTTTGGCTTTTTGGTGTAATAACTTCGTTATTAGTTGGGGCATGCCCCAAACCTCTTGTTTTAATAATTGGCTAATAAAAATAGCTTCGCTTATTTTTTCAAGCCAAATAGGGGAATGCCCCCTGTACCCCCATTGGCTTCCAGTCAATAATGCCTTTGGCATGGTGCAACAAGGTAAATACTATGCTAAATATTAAAAATTTAAATATTTTTTATAATGGTAATTCCCTTGTTAATAACATTTCATTTGATATCCATACTAGCAAAACAACCTGTATTATAGGAGAATCCGGTAGTGGTAAAACTTTAACAGCTTTAGCTATTATGGATTTGTTGCCAAAAGCTATAAAAATGAGCGCAGAATTCAATTTTATTGATAAAAATAAATATGTTATAGGTAAAGATATCTCTATGATTTTTCAAGAGCCATTAACATCATTAAACCCTGTGATAACCATTGGTAAGCAAATGGAAGAAGTTTTTATTTTGCATACTAATTTATCTGGTCAGCAACGTAAAAAAGAAGTTCTGAGGTTATTAGATAAAGTATGTTTGCCTAGCCCTGAAAGCATTATTAATGCTTACCCTGCCCAGCTTTCTGGCGGGCAAAGGCAACGGGTGATGATTGCCATGGCACTTAGCTTAAAACCAAAATTAATAATAGCTGACGAGCCAACAACAGCCTTAGATATAACTACTCAAAGTGAAATTTTAAAACTACTTAAAGATATTCAGCAAGAAATGGGAATGGCAATTTTATTTATTACTCATGATTTTAGCGTGGTAGAAAATATTGCAGATGAAGTTTTAGTTATGAATAAAGGTAATATTGTTGAAAGTGGTAATATAAATAATGTTTTTAAACACCCTAAA